>JAYUZC010000306.1:0-10655 GCA_043752045.1 Bacteroidota bacterium
GGGACTACTTGTATCCCTTGCTTTTCATATTCATAAAATCGCTCTGTACGAATAGCTTCGATCTCGGGGACGATAATATCGGGCTTATGCTTTGCAACGACATTATCCAGTGCCGATCCGTCAAGCATATCTATCACCTCGCTTTCATCGGCAACTTGCTGCGCAGGAGCGTCATTGTATGAGTCAACGGCTACAACATATTGCCCAAGCCGTTTTGCGGCTATAACGAATTCCTTGCCAAGCTCGCCGCAGCCGAGAAGTAATATTTTTCTATTGAAAGTTTGTTGTCGTTCACCCATAGTGCTCTATTTCATAAAGTAGGATTTCGCAACATCAAGGATCTCTTTGGTTCTATTCTCTGAGGTCTGTTGGTGTATCCATCTGTAGCTTTGCTCCAAGATACGTTCATATTCACTGTCGGATAACTTATCTATCTTTCTTTTTAAATCATCCACAGAGCTATATATGATAGAGTTTGTCATATTGATCCCATGAGGGGCGCAGTGCGTCGGTTTGGAATCAAGGTCCCGAAAACACATGACCGACCCATTTGCCGCGATCTCATAATGACGAAGACAATCCCATCCGCCGCGTTTGGTAGTAATCCCAAACTTAGAGTCTCGCAGATTTTGAAAGTAATCTCCTTCACTCTCAAACTGATATGTTGTTCCTGCTCCTTGGGGAACAAGATCGCTCTTGCGAACTTCTTCATCAACAATATGTAGCGGAAAAAGACTTTCTTTTGAAGACAACCCTACCCCTGAGGTGATCTTTTCTTTTGGTATTGCGAATGCTATTGGGTGTATTCGTTTGGGAAGAGGGAGTCTTGAATAGACGAACCGCGGTATCATCTTATAACTACTATAATACCATATTTTGGGAATCAGCTCACGCTTAAAGTAGAGGTAGCCACCAGCCCCAAGTCTGGGTTTAACATGATCCTCACCATCTATTAGAATTGTTTTATCCTTTTTGAGAAATGGCTTCAACTCTTTGAATATTTCATAACTGCGATGAATCGAGCCAAATATCACAAGATCATAGTCATTACTCTTGATCCTTTCAATAATGTTCTCACGTTCAACCGGAATATCTTCAAGAGTTCTCCAAATCGTAAATAGTCTCCCATAAACCACTATGTCCGCCTTGGGAATATAGCCTTTATACATACTCTCCTTCTTTGGATAATCTATACAATCCGCCCCAAAAAGCGAGCGAAATCCATGAAAGACTGAATCTTCAAGGTTATCTTGCCCAGAAGACATGATGTATATGATCCTCATGAGTTATGCGGTCTCTATATCTGTACTATGAGATAATTTGGTGTAAAAGATGGAACAGAACCCCACCAAAAACCGTAGTTACGGAGCATTATAAAGCCCCGACGAATATGAAACGTTTCATTATCTTCTTGATCCTTGCTATGTCTTTTTCTATTGCAACAACAGCACAATTGAAGTATCCTTCAACAGACAAAGGCAACGTTGTAGATGAATACTTCGAGACGAAGGTTGCAGACCCGTATCGTTGGCTTGAATCGGAAGACTCCGCAAAGACAAAGGAGTGGGTTGATGCCCAAAGCAAGTTTGCATTCAGCTACCTCGAGTCCATCCCCTTCCGAGATAAGATCAAGAAACGTATTGAAGAGATATGGAATTATCCGAAGTATAGTGCACCGCAAAAGGTGGGAAACTACTACTTCTTTTATAAGAACGATGGCTTGCAACCGCAGTCAGTAGTCTATACTCAGGAAGGACCCAACGGCACCCCAAAAGTATTTCTTGACCCAAATACATTTTCGCCTGATGGTACGATTGCTCTCGGTGGTATTTATCCATCAAACGATAATAAGTACATGGCGTATGCTGTGCAGAAATCTGGTTCGGACTGGCGTGAGTTCTTTATAATGGATATTGCAACCGGAAAGAAACTCGACGACCACATTGAGTGGGCAAAGTTCGCCGGTGCTTCGTGGTGGAAAGACGGGTTTTTCTATAGCGCATTCGATAAACCTACCGATGGTACATTCACCTCGAAGAACGAGTTCATGAAGTTATACTATCATAAACTTGGCACCCCACAAACCAAAGATGAACTCATTTGGGAAGATAAGACAAATGGCAAGCGCAGTCACTACGGCGGAGCAACCGAAGATGAGCGCTTCATCATTCTCTATATCGGTGAGGGTGGAAAGAAAGGTAATCTGCTCTATGTAAAAGATACCCAACATCCCGAACGTGGCTTTATTCCTGTTATAACAGAGTTTGGTCATCAAGTAGGTATCATTGAGTCTGTCGGAGATAATATCTACATACAGACCAATATGGACGCGAATAAGAGCAAGGTAGTTGTAACAACCATCACTGACCCTACTCCAAAGAACTGGAAACCTCTAATCCCCGAAAAGAAGGATGTGCTTGAGAATGCGGCAATCGTTGACGGCAAACTCATCACGACATACATGAAAGATGCAAGCCACCACGTCTATATCTACAACTTGAACGGCATCTTAAGAAATGAAGTGACACTCCCTGCTATCGGAAGCGTAGGTGGCTTCGCAGGAAAGAAAACAGATAAAGAGGTTTTCTATACTTTCACATCTTTCACGTATCCGCAAGCGATTTATCGATATGATTTAGAATCAAATACTTCTACTCTATTCCGCAGATCAGAGGTGAAGTTCAATCCTGATGAGTACGAATCCAAACAAGTATTCTATCCTTCAAAAGATGGGACAAAAATACCCATGTTCATTGTGCATAGGAAAGGTATCAAACTCGATGGCTCGAATCCGACTATGCTTTATGGGTACGGTGGATTCAATGTGAGTTTAACACCATCATTTAGTACACCACGCATAGCAATGCTTGAACAGGGTGCTATCTTTGCAATGCCGAACCTTCGCGGCGGTGGCGAGTACGGCGAAGAGTGGCATGAGGCAGGCACAAAGCTTCGCAAGCAGAACGTCTTTGATGATTTCATATCAGCAGCCGAGTATCTCTTCAAAGAAAAATATACTTCACCCGACCGCCTCGCCCTCGCTGGCGGATCGAATGGCGGCTTGCTTGTCGGTGCTGTCGTAAACCAACGACCTGATATATGCAAGGTCGCACTTCCAGCAGTTGGCGTAATGGATATGCTCCGTTATCACAAGTTTACTATCGGTTTCGGCTGGTCGCGTGATTACGGTACGAGCGAGGACAGCAAGGAAATGTTTGAGTATCTCTATAAATACTCGCCGCTTCATTCATTAAGGAAGGGTGTGAATTATCCGGCGACCATGGTAACGACCGCTGACCACGATGATAGGGTTGTCCCTGCGCATTCATTCAAGTATGCAGCAGCACTTCAGGATATTGCAGGTAGCTCAACGAAGAATCCTCTTATCATCCGCATTGAAACGAAAGCCGGACACGGTGGCGGCAAACCAACCAAGAAGATCATAGAAGAAATAGCTGACGAATACAGCTTTATGTTCTATAATATGGGCTTTACACCGAAGTATTAGTTACTTCAACACTTCGATAGCTTCTCTAACTTTCGGCATCATTGATTCGATGTCTTCCATCGAACATGCGCCTACTGAGATACGGAACCAGCCCGTGTCTTCGCGCAGGTCAAATGCTTGGAATGGAACGATGGCACACCCCGCGGTATGAAGGAGATACTTTCGGACATCTTCGTTCGTCTCGATGAGTTCACCTTTTGGTGTGGTCTTACCAATGAGGTTGAATCGTGCTGTGAGGTATATTGCGCCCATAGGGGGGATAGCGTCAACAGGTAGCCCTGCAAAACGCATTGAAGATATATCTGCGAAGAGCTTATCAAGACGTTCCTCGACCTGCTCGAACATCGTTTTGTGATATGCATCAATAGCCGCGTCGTTATTCAGGAGACGCGCTGTTGCCATCTGCTCCGGACGCGGAGCCCATGCACCGACGTGACCAAGAATGTTCGACATAGGAGCCGCAACATCCGGCGGAGCCACTGCCCAACCTACACGTACACCGGTCGAAGCAAATGCCTTTGAAATACCATCAACGAAGATAGTATATTTCGCCATTTCAGGACGAAGAGAAACAGGGTTGAAATGCTTCGTGCCACCGAAGGTGAGCATCCAATAAACCTGATCATACATTAGATAAAGCGGACGTTCACCTGCTTCGCGAGTGGCATTCTCTTCTAAGATTAGATCACAAATTCCCTCAAGCTGGTCATGTGTAAACATAGTGCCGGTCGGGTTGAGCGGCGAACAGAGAGAGAGAAGCGATGCACCTTTAAGCTGACCTTCAAGACCTTTGCGAGTGGGCAAGAATGCATCTTCAGGATGCGAAACAATTGGTTTACCGACTGCGCCGAGTAAGTTACAATAGTGATTATTATTCCAGCTCGGTACCGGATAAACAACTGTATCGCCAGGTCCTACAACAGCAGCATAGGCTCCGTAGATAACAGGACGAGCACCACCTGTGATGACAAATGACTCGATAGGATAATCAAGACCTAAACGACGCTGATAGAAATCTTTCACTGCCTGACGAAGCGGAAGCACACCGTCTGATGGCGGGTAGTTCGTCTCACCTTGTGTATAAGCGATCTCTATCTCATGCAGAAGATAGTCTGGAATCGGGAAATACTTAGGGTTAAAGTCACCAACCGTCAGGTTGCATATCTTATCGCCATGTGCTACCATAGCACGAATATCCGCCGCTACCTTGAGTATCTCCGAGCCGATAAGCCGCGAAGCCAGAGGCGATACGCGGTGAGAGCCGGAAGCCGTCGTAAAATCGGGAGTAATTACGCTTGTGGGGGTATTCAAAATCTCGTCTGCAACCATATCAATCGTGGGGGTAATCATTAAGTCGCTCTATAACGCAAAAGTATCGGTTCGGATTCGTCGGATTTTTGGTTTGCTGATTATGTTAGTGATTCGACTTTTATGCCAAAAACCAAGCCAGACGATACCCAATTCATGCAACGAGCCATCGAGCTTGCATCTCGCGGCGCGGGCTATGTAAGCCCAAATCCGCTTGTAGGCTGCGTTGTCGTTAAAGATGGCGAAGTTATTAGTGAAGGGTGGCATGAACGATACGGTGAGGGACATGCCGAAATAAATGCCATCCAAGACGCCGAAGCAAAGAAGAAAAGTATTGAGGGTGCCACGGTCTATGTAACACTCGAACCATGCGCTCATCAAGGCAAGACAGGTCCCTGTGCCGATAAACTCATCGAGAAAAAGATCGCTCGATGCGTTATCGCAGTAGAAGACCCATACAAAGAAGTTGCCGGAAAAGGAATTACAAAGCTTAAAGCGGCAGGGATAAAAGTTGAAGTTGGCTTGCTTGAAGATGAAGCAAGAGAAGTAAATAAATTCTTCTTGAAGTTCGTTACGAAGAATCTGCCATACGTCACTCTAAAGATGGCAATGAGCTTAGACGGGAAAGTAGCACTTAAATCCGGCAAGTCGAAGTGGATATCAAGCGAGCCATCAAGAGCTATCGTTCACAAGATGCGTTCTGAATATGATGCCGTGATGGTAGCAAGCGCGACAGTCATTGCTGATGACCCTGAACTCACTGTCCGTTTAGTTGACGGAAGAAACCCAAAGCGTATTATCCTCGATGCAAGTTTGCGGCTCGAAGAGAAGATGAAGGTTCTATCAGATAGCGATGCCAATAAGACCATTATCCTCACTACTCACCCTGCCTACCGTGATAAACTTGAGAAAGTGAAACAACTTGAGCAGCGGGGGGTAAAAATATATAAGGTCGGGACGATAGAAGGACAACTTGACCTGAACGAGGCATTTCATCTGCTTGCAAAAGAAGATATTACGAGCATCTTAGTCGAGCCGGGTCCCACGCTAGGTACGGCTATGCTACGAGCTGGGCAGTTCGATGAGTTAGTGCTTTTTCTTGCGCCTATGGTGTTAGGAGATGACGCAAAAGCAGGGTTCGGTGATATGTATGTCAAAGACCTTGCAAAAGCAGAACGACTTCGGCTCTTAGAGGCAAAACGCGTTGAGGGTTCGGACGATATACATGTAAGCTATAGAAAAGTGTAATGTTAATTTCAATGACGGGTTTTGGCCGCGGCGAAGCGGTAAATGATGGTAATGGCGGCGGACTTGCCGTTGTTGCCGAGATACGCAGCGTGAATTCACGATTCCTTGAGACATCAGTTCGCCTTCCGCGCACGATGAGCGAGCGTGAATTTGAAGTTCGAGAACTTGTCCGTAAAAGACTTGAGCGCGGAAAAATATCCGTCAACATCAACATCACACGCGGTGATGCCGCCTCGACCGTACCTTTGACAGTCAATGAATCAACTGCGAAGGGTTACTACGAACTTCTCGAACAGCTTCGCACCGTAACGGGCATGAAGTCAGAGATAACACTCCGTGACCTCACCGGCTTTAGCGACATCTTTACCAACGATTCAACGAACAACAAACTTGCCGAACAAGAGTGGGCATTGACGCAAGAAGCAATGCAGAAAGCGCTCGATTCATTGCGTGATATGCGAAAGCAAGAAGGCAGTGAACTTGAGAAAGACCTTCGCAAGCGTGCTTCAAATCTTGAGGATAGAGTTACAAAGGTAGAAGCACTCTCAAAGAATGCCGCCGCAGAAGAATATGCGAAGGTGAAGAATCGTGTTATCGAACTAACGAAAGATACGAACGTCATTAACAATGAGCGCCTTGAACTTGAAGTCGCACTCCTTGCCGAACGACTTGATATTACTGAAGAGATCGTCCGCTTCCGTTCACACATCAAGTTCTTCTACGAAGCCCTTGATGCGCCTGAACCCGCAGGACGCAAGCTGAACTTCCTCTTACAGGAAATGAATCGCGAAGTGAATACCATGGGCTCAAAGACGAGCAACCCCGAAGTATCACACCTTGCAGTCAGCGCAAAAGAAGAGCTTGAAAAGATACGTGAACAGGTACAGAATATAGAGTAATGCGACCAGCAAAGGTTATCATATTATCTGTCTATGCTCTTTTATTCTTTAGCTGCACTAGTGAGGCACAGAAGACGAAAGTTGCGACTATACCCGTGACAAATTGGTATGTCTCGATCGAATCTGATCGACCAAAAAGAGTTCTAACTCCTGAGTTAGATTCAACTGTCAAGTACATCCTTAACGTTGGAAAGACCTCTAAGATATCTTCTCTTCAGATCGGTAAGCGTGTTGTTGGGTATGGAAAAATATTTCTTGGAAAACCGTATGTTGATAAAACGCTTGAAATCAATCCTGAGAGTGAGTCGGTCGTGTGCAATCTTAATGGTTTCGACTGCGTAACCTTCTTCGAGAATGCCTGGGCGTTCGCAAGAATATCCCATCTTGATACATTAGCATCAGGAGGTGCATTAGCAAATGAACTCCGAACAATCCGTTACCGCGACGGGAAGTTAGACGGATACGCATCACGCTTGCATTATACGACTGATTACTTCTATAACAATGCAAAACGAGGCAATCTCAAAGAGATGACCTCTTCAATTGGTGGCATCTATGCTGTGATAGAAGACAAGCCAATAGATTTTATGTCAAATCATCCTGCTTCATACAAACAAATTGAGAACAACGAAGCAGAGTGGAGGCGAATAGAGTTTTACGAGCGCGAGATGGCGAACCGTGGCGGATTCTACTACATCAAAAAAGAGAATGTAGCAAAGATCGAAAAAGGAATCGAAGACGGCGACCTCATTGGCATCACGACTAGCATTCCGGGCATTGACTGCTCACATACTGGGATTGCAGTTCGTGGCGATGACGGAAGAATTCATCTTATGCATGCAAGCTCATCAATGAAGAAGGTCATCATCTCCGACGTGCCACTTGCCGATTACCTTGCCGGGAATGCAAAGCAGACAGGCATTATCGTATATCGCCCGTTAGAAGTTGAAAGTAAGTAATATGGTAACCAAAGACGACGTACAGAAAATTGCAAAGCTCGCACGACTTGAATTCAACGAGTCAGAGGTAGAGGCATATACATCAGACCTCAATAACGTTCTTGGCTATATTGACCATCTCAAGGAAGCTGATGTGATAGGTGTTGCCCCACTTGAGAACATTAATGAGACCGTCGAGCTTAATGACTTCCGGAAAGATGAATTCACTGCTACTACTTCACGCGATGAAGCGCTAAAGAATGCCCCGAAGGCGGCTGATGGGTATTTCCTTGTCCCGAAAGTTATAGAGCAAACGAAGAGTGCAGTATTAGTTGATGCTGATGAAGATATTGAGGAGATGTAACCCGATCAGCGTTTAAAGTCTTCGACTAACTTCGCGGCCGCATCATAACTTGTTATCTCATGGTCGGTAATACTCTTCACAAACGTCGCAAGTTTCTCTCTCCGCTCATTCGTCCAGAAATCTACTCGCAACAAACTCTCAACAAGTTCAATAACTCTATCCCGCTCGTTCTGACTGCGCTTTATCAAAAAGAGTCCGGTTTTCAGCTGATGTTCTTTATGCCGTTCTATCTCGGCAACAATATCTTCAAGACCAATACCCTTATTCGCAACCGTCTTAACTACATCAGGTATCCACTCGTCTTCTGCGTGAGTGATACGGAAGGTAAGAATAGTTTTTATAGCAAGGACAGCTTGGTCTGCTCCCTCACGGTCGCTCTTGTTCAAGACAAAGAAGTCTGCAATTTCCATCAGTCCCGATTTCATAGCCTGCACAGCATCACCTGATTCAGGAACAAGCACTACTATTGTAGTATCGGCTGTCTTTGCTATGTCAAGCTCTGATTGACCCACGCCAACGGTCTCGAATATGATAACGTCATATCCGGCAGCATCAAGAATATCCGCAGCATCCTTTGTCTTTGCCGATAGACCACCGAGCGAGCCCCGGGTCGCCATTGAACGGACGAACACCCCACTATTCATTGAGACATCCTGCATCCGAATGCGGTCACCAAGGATAGCCCCGCCTGTAAATGGACTCGTTGGGTCGATGGCAATAATTCCGACCGTCTTGCCAAGTTTCAAAAACGTCTTCGTGAGTTCTGAAGTAAGGGTTGATTTCCCTGCTCCCGGCGGACCCGTAATGCCTATACGGTAAGCGTTGCCGAGTTTTGAAGCGATACCATGCTGAAGTGCTTGCATCTGAGGCATATCATTCTCAACGATAGAGATTGCCTGTGCGACAGCACGTCTATCGCGGGAAAGTACTTTTGGTATGAGTTCTTCTATATTCAACAGATGTATTCTTTATCACAAAAATACGAGATGCTTAGAGTGTTTTCTCGTATATCCGATAGGTTTTGTATTTTTCACCGTTCATCATCTCTACGGCACGGTTCATGGCAATGTTATTCTCAAGTATCCATGATGCCTCACCCCACGAGTATCCATTTTGCTCTGCTCGTTTGATGGTTTCTGCATAAAGCATACCATCAATGCCAAGCCCGCGAAACTCTTGAATGACTCCGAGCACAAAAACTCTGACGCTCTTTATTGCTTTCTTCTTTGTGAGAAGGTTATAAACTGTCGCAGGTAAATTCATGATGCCGCTGGGTATCTTCACACCTGCCATCAATGCTTCGTTGATATTCGGAAGCGAAAGCCCGAAGCCGATCGGCTCTCCATTCTTCTCGGCGATGAGAATTAGGTCAGGGTCATATATCTGCTTAAGGTCCTTCGCAATAAAGTCGAATTCTTCATCAGTGAACGGGAAGAAACCCCAATTCTTTTCCCATGCGCTGTTATAGACTCGTTTGATACACTCTATCTCGGAAGTAAAATCTGATTTCCGGAATGACCGAATCGTTACTCCCGAACGAGCTTGCAATGCCTTTGTAACACGCATGAGCTTCTCGCTTTTTGCGTCGGTGGTTGTAAGTTTCCATGCGAACATGTCCATCGCCTTTACATATCCTGCTCTCTCGATCAAATCTATATAGTAGCGTGGATTATAAGTCATTAAGAGAACAGGTGGAGAATCAAAGCCATCTACGAGTAAACCGCATTCATCATTCGAGGAAGGGTTGTAGGGACCACGAATACTTGTCATACCCTTCAATCGAACGTACTCCTCTGCAGCACTAAGTAGAGCTTTAGCAACTGAAGCATCATTGATACATTCAAAGAACCCGAAGAATCCTACTTTGTCAGTATGGAGTGAATTGTGTGTATGGTTGATGATGCCTGCGATTCGCCCAACGATCTTCACTCCATCTTCAGCGATGAAGTATGCTATCTCTGCATGTTTATAGAACGGGTTCTTGATCTCATCAATGAGCTTCATCCTATCCATCTCTAGCGACGGAACCCAGTTCGGGTCGCCCCCATAGATATCCCACATCATTCTAACAAATGCGAGCTTCTCCTTTTTTGTAGAGATGCGACGGGTAGTCATGTCGAGAGAGCGGTGCTCTTATTTCTTTGCCGAGCCGTATGCCTTCTGCATTGCTAAGCTTGCATCAGCCGTTGCCTTCTGCGCTGCGGCTCCGGCATTCATCACCTTCTTGTTGTTCTTCTCTATTGTGGAGATAATCTTTGTATATTCATCATAGTGCTGTTTATTGGTAAACTGCAACTGGTTATCTTTCACTTCAATATTAATAGACCTGCCATATTCTAATGCTTTTATCACATCAATGTAGAGTACAGAAAGAAATGATGTATATTTAC
>JAYUZC010000307.1:0-4309 GCA_043752045.1 Bacteroidota bacterium
CCGCTTTCACAGATATTACTCACTTCCTTGATTACATGGGTATGTGTCCACTTGGTGAACATGAAGTCTTAAAGCGATATGACTTCGAAGATTCTTTCGATTACAACATATCGCAAGACCCTTTTTATGATTTCATTGTCTCGATAGTTGAGGGTACATATGATATGTGGATTGAAACAGCTTATGATGGGAGGTATATCATGAATAATAATGCATAAAAGTTGCAGAGGGCTATCATTCTCGCAGTATATTTGTAAACTTAATAAATTATGTTTATCGCTAGCATTAATATTAAAGAGATCAATGATAAGAGACGCATACAGTTCGCTTAAGGACAACTTAAAAGAAAGGACCACAAATCCATTTTTGGGTACATTTACGATGGTGCTGTTTATACACCACTGGAAGATACTGTATGCGCTTTTCAATTTCGACTCAAATCTCTCATTGCAGGATAGGCTCGATTACATTACCATTTATATAAAATCTTCTTCTTTGTGGGAAGGTGTTGTTGTGCCAGTTTTTATTGCGCTTTTGATAATAATACTGACCTACTTACTTATTAATACTTCTCGTTTAATCACCAATTTTTATGAGAAAAAGGTTACTCCATGGGTATACAAGATTACAGAGGGTAGTTCAGTAGTTCTGAAATCTGACTACGATAAACTCGTTCAAAAAACTTATCAATTGGAGGAAAAAGTTAATGCAGAAAGGACTAAAAGACTGGAAGCAGAAACGGAACGAGATAAGCTTGAAGGTAAAATAGTAGCAAAAGTCAATACTGATACCGATACGGTTTCTGAGAGTAAACAAGACCGCACTCTAGTTAGGAAGATTGCAAATAACATTGTTACTGGTTATTTGGATCAATTTAGAGAGTTATCAGTGGTTGTAGCAAGAAAAGAGCCTATTGGTGAAAGCCACGTGCTGAATTTTTGTTTAAGCAGGGGGCTACTACGCCTAACAGACACAGGCATTTCAAATCAGAAATACTATGGTTGGAGTCCTTTAGGAGAAGAGGTACTTCAAGAAGTACTTAGATTATCTTAGGATTATCGAACATCATTTCATTAGCGAATCATATTATTATGACATATACCTGTAGCACCTATCAAGTTCACGTTTGAATTTGTCTATCTCATTTGCAAAGACGACTAAGGAGTATCCGCTTTCGCCGCCTATCTCGCTCTCTAACTCGGAGATCACCAATACCTTTTTTCTATCCTTTGTTCTTTTTACATCAAGAAAGAATCTTCTTGTCTTGCCTGGGACATGTGCAGTGAACAGTGTTTCGCTGTATGCATCTAAGTCTCTTAGCGATGCATTATCCCTGCGGACTGTATTCATCTTGCGTTCTGCACCCTCTCTCGAGTCTTGATTGCTACGAGAAGGTAGTTTATCTTTTAGTAGTAGATAGAGTATGACTACGACAAGAAGAGCAATGACGAAGATGTTGTAAGAGTCCATACGAGCCGTCGCGATGTAAATGGACGGGGTTCAAATATACAACGGAATATCTTGAGGACGCAAATTGCGTCCTTAAAGAAGAGAGTATTTTGTGCGGCGTCCGCCGAGATTATTTAATAACCTTCCCCTAACCCCTTTCCTTCCTATCGTCAGGACAGGCTCTTGAAAAGGAAGGGGTATAAGACAAAAACCCTCTCCTTCCTTTTTAAGGAAGGAGATACAGAGGAAGGTTATTACATAAAATAATACAATATTTTCTTCGTCTCGAAATAGAGGCAATTTTGTTTGGCTGGCGCCAGTCTAATTTTATAACCGCCCCCTAGCCCCCGCCTTCAAAAGGCGGGGGAATAAGACCTTCAATCCACTTCATGATCTTTTCCATGCAGCGGTCAACGCTGAATAATACTTCGCCATCAGTGAAGCGAATCTCGTGGATTCCATTACTTGCAAAGTATTCTGTACGTTTGGCATCGTATGCTTTCTGTTCGGGGATATCATGTGATGCACCGTCAACTTCGACCACAAGTTTCAACTCTGGACAGTAGAAGTCAGCGATGAACGGACCTATGCTATGCTGACGACGAAATTTATATCCATCGGTTCTCTTCTTGCGCAAGCCATTCCAGAGTTCTTTCTCTGCGCGAGTAGGCTCGTTGCGAAGTTCGCGTCGGTATTCCTTTAACGACTTTCGATTGTGAAGTTCATTGTGCATTGTAGTGCGAAAATACGAAGATAATTTTGTGTGGCTGTCGCCATTTTATTTTATAACCACCCCCCAGCACCCGCCTTGAAAAGGCGGGGGAGCGGGAGACGGCTTCCTTGAAAAGGAAGGGGGATAAGACAAAACCCTCTCCTTCCTTTTCAAGGAAGGAGATACAGAGGATGGTTAATAAATAAAATAATACCATATTATCTTCGGCATTTCGTTAGTCCGATTTTGTGTGGCTGTCGCCATTTTATTTATAACCTTCCCCTAACCCCTTCCTTGAAAAGGAAGGGGGACAAGGGACTAAACCTCCACTACCCTTATGAAAACTACCAGAATAAAAAACATCCCTGTCGCGCATCGCGAAGTATCTGTTGTTGTTAGCGAGAATACCGATACCGCTATGCGGCACTCATGTATGCTTGCTCGTGAAATGCAAAAACTTGCGTTGAATACTCTTATCGTAAATTGCGGTGTCAGTCCGCAGCGTTTCCGTGACTATGCGCCGAAATCCACGACCTTCTATCGGTATGACGCTGAAGAAGAGGAGGCAGTCTTTACTGCGAATAAGAAGATCCCGAATCCGAAATCACAAATGCTGACGCTTGATTCTGTCCGAGGTAATGTGGCAGGGCAGTCTGCCTCAATCCGCGAGATCATTGAGCAGTGCCAGATAAAGGTACTGATCCTATCGGGTTGGGAGTGGAGCTCGAGTTCGTGGCGACGCAAGGAGAAGCTGCTGTATTTCCTTCGCGAGATCATGGCAGAGCTTGGCGTAGCGGTTATAGTCTATGCCCAAACAACGACGCACCCCACTGCCGGCGAGAACGATAAGGGCGGAATAGGGAAGTTAGCATCTATTGCATTTGCGATTACTGATCTTCGCGGAGCTGCAATATCAAACGAGATTGCACCGAGCATTCCGCCGATAGTAATGTCGCATGAAGAGTGGCTCGAAGCCGAGCGTAGTGCACGACTACTCATCAATAAAATCAACGGGATAGAGTTACCGCAAACTCACCCATCGGACTATCAGTCAGCAGACGAAGTCTTGCATGAGGAATACAACCCTATCTTTGCAGGTGAAGAGCCGGAGCTAAGACCACAAATTCTTCGGAAGGGTTAAATATTCCGTATTTTTGCCTGATTTAACTTATGTCTCGTAACCAACTCTCTCAATTCTATGACAATTAACGTTCAAAAAGCGAACTGGAAATCTTTCCCTTGCGATATGGTGGCATTCTTCCAACCCGAAGATGCGAAGTGGATCAACGAACACATGCACTTTTATGGTAAGGGCAGCGAACTCCTGGCAACAGCCACCGCCTTATCCAAAGCAGGTGATATGAAAGGCCGCAAAGAAGAACTCATCGTTCTTTATCCAACCGGCGGCGAAGCATCACCAAAGCGAGTCCTTCTTGTCGGAATGGGGAAACTTGAAAAGCTTACATTAGAAACAGTCCGCCGCGCCGCAGCACGAGCTGCAAAGAAAGCAACAGCAACGAAGTCAAAAACCCTTGCCCTATATTTACCACGAGTAAAAGGAGCAAATGGAGCAGAAGTTGCAGCAGCAGTCACCGAAGGTATTTTACTCGGACTTTATAAGTTTGATAAATTCTTCAAGAAAGAAGAAGCTCCGGTACCGCTTGAGAAAGTAACGATACTTTCTGATTCAGCAGATTTCCTCGGCTCAACATTAGCCGAAGTCCGCAAGTCAGTCGAAAGAGCACAAGTCATATGCGCCGCTACGAACTTCGCCCGAGACATGGAGAATGAACCCTCCAACAACAAGTATCCTGAAATAATGGGAAAGTGGGCACAAGAAGTAGGCAAGAAGACAGGAGTCAAAGTCACTATCTTCGGACCTACCGAACTCAAGAAGCATAACATGATAGGCATCATCGCCGTGAATCAGGGAAGTGTCAAAGAAGGACGCTTCATCATCATGGAGTATTTCGGAGGGAAAAAGACTTCAGCACCGATAGTACTTGTCGGAAAAGGAATTACATTTGATACAGGTGGTATATCCCTCAAGCCCGGCGCCGGAATGGGAGATATGAAAAGCGATATGTCCGGTGCAGCATCCGTCATCGCCACAATGCGAGCCGTAGCAGAACTTGGCTTGAAAGTAAA
>JAYUZC010000308.1:0-4309 GCA_043752045.1 Bacteroidota bacterium
AGTTCGCATGTACGGCAAGTGATACCTTGTTCTTATCAAGCGAGAGATAGAGCTTCGATATCTCTTCTAACGATACAAGTTCGTCTCTATCACCAACACTTAATAAAAGCGGGCAATGGAGTTTTGCGAGGTCTCCTTCGTGAAGTTTAGAGTTGGCAAAGTTTGTGATGATGCTCTTTGTGAGCGCAACGGTTTTCTCCAAGCCATTTGCTTTGTGCATTGCCGAGAGCATGTCAAATCCTTTTTGTGAACGGGTCTTTATTCTCTCGAGATCAAGACCTGTAGTTGCCTCTGATATTGTACTCTCCGTCCAATAGAACTTCATTCCGTGGCTGACAATACTATTGACCATCGACGGAGCCACCAAAGCAAGTTCGATGCCGACATATCCACCCATGCTGTAACCGATGATATCAACCGAATAGACTTCAAGATGTTCTAAAAGGGAGCGAGTATAACGCGCTAACTCTGATGCAGTCAGCGAAGATAGAGTTGTCGTGCTTTCGCCATGAGAAGGGAAGTCGAAGAGGATTTGCTTGCGGTTCTCGAAATACTGCGACAGTGTATCGAACTCCTTTCGCGTGCTCAATGCACTATGAAGAAAGAGAAGAGGAGGAGCATCGGAAAAGATGTCCCAGTTGCGTAATTCGTAGGAAATCGTCGCGTCTTGTAATTCTAGTGTCATAAAAAAAAGCGCTTCGAATTGAAGCGCTTCAAAAATACGGTATAATTTGGAGTAAGACTTAGAGGTTGCCTCTTAGGTCTTGCTCTCTTTCGATTGATTCAAAGAGTGCTTTGAAGTTACCTTTGCCGAAGGAGCGTCCGCCTCTACGTTGGATGATCTCGAAGAATACTGTTGGGCGGTCTTGTGTCGGCTTTGTGAATATCTGAAGCATGTAGCCGTCATCATCACGGTCAACCAAGATGCCAAGCTCTTCGAGTTTATCTAAGGGCTCGTTGATTTTGCCAACGCGGCTTTCAAGCTCGCGGTAATAGGTCGAAGGTACACGAAGGAATTCAACTCCTTGTGCAGTCAGCTTCGTAACGGTTGCGATAATATCGCCCGTCGCAAGTGCGACATGCTGAACGCCCGGTCCGTTATACCAATCAATATATTCTTCGATCTGTGACTTGCGTTTTCCGGTAGCCGGCTCATTGAGGGGGAATTTTATCTTCTCCGCGCCACTTGCCATTACCTTTGACATAAGAGCAGAGTACTCTGTACTAATATCTTTGTCATCGAACGAAACGAAGACATGGAAGCCCATAACCTCTTCGTACCACTTTACCCATGTGTTCATCTCATTCCAGCCGACATTACCGACCATGTGGTCAACTGCTGCAATACCAGTCGGGCGAGCAACTGTGTCAACAGTAGTAATCGCTCTGTAACCCGGTGCAAAACCGTTGTAGTTCTTGCGCTCAACGAATGTATGAATAGTATCACCATATGTGCGGATAGAAGCGGTTTTGTATGTGCCGTTCTCATCGGTCACTTCACGCGGTTCGGATACACCAATAGCACCTCGCTTTGTAGTCTCATGATATGCTGATTCAACATCATCAACTGTGATAGCTATAACGCCAACACCATCGCCGTGCTTCGCAAGCTGGTGATTGAGCGGATGATCCATTGTAAGCGGTGTCGTCAGGACGATGCGTACCTTGCCTTGTTCAAGGACGTAGCTTGATTTATCACGTGAGCCGGTCTCAAGTCCGGCATATCCTGTGAGTGAAAACCCAAAAGCCGAGCGGTAAAAATATGCAGATTGTTTTGCGTTGCCGACAATGAACTCAATATGGTCAATACCTTTGAGAGGGAGAAAATCCTGTTTTTCGGCGATGGGCATTTCTGCGACTAATTCTGCTTGTGACATTGTTTTATGATGTAGAGTGATTATGACTACCAAAACAAGAAAGAATACCGTATCGGTTCTTTTGTCGAAGAGATTTGCCGTAGCCACTCTCTTTCTTATCGTATTTTTTAGTGTTTCCACATCGTTCTCACAATCTGTTACTGCGCCGCCGCGTACAAAAGAAAGCCAAGCATCCATTGAGAAAATCGGCAAAGAGATAGACAATATCCTTAAGGGTAAGAGCGCCGATAACGCATTGTGGGGCATATATATACAGTCATTGAAGAATGGTGAGGTGATCTTCGAGCAGAACGCAAAACGAAGTTTTTTGCCCGCTTCAAATATGAAGCTTATCACCTCCGCGGTTGCACTCTCAACTCTAAGCCCAACCTTTGCATACACGACAGAGCTTTATACCAATGGGAAGATTAATAAAAAAATACTAAAGGGTGATCTTATTATTCGTGGCGCCGGCGACCCGACATTTGGCTCCACGGTGATGTTCCCTGATAAAGAGCCATCATCTGTATTTAAGCAATGGGTTGATACTCTTCTCAAACGAGGGGTAGAAAAGATAGAAGGCAATATTATCGTTGATGATTCATATTTTTCGAGCGACCTATATCCGATAGGGTGGTCACTCGACGATGCTCCGTATTATTATGCGATGCAAAGCTCGGCATTGAGTTTTGGAGATAACGTTGTAAGCATTTCAGTTGCGCCGAACTCGCAGCCCGGCTCGCGTCCGTTCGTTGCAGTGATCCCTGAAACCGATTATATTGAAAGAGCAAATACTGCTACTACCGTATCGACAGGTGACTCGCTTACTCATGACCCTCTTATCATTACTCGTGATATTGGCAGCAATGAAGTTATTATCAAAGGTGAGATACCCCAAGGCAGCAAGGCAGTCCTTGAGCAGATAACTGTTGAATCCCCTTCGCTCTATGGGGGCACGGTCTATAAAGAAGAGTTGGAGGTTGCGGGTATTACTGTTACGGGTGGTGTACTAACATCGCGTGAGCTGAAAGAAAGACTACAATATAGTATGCTCTCTCGCGTAGGTGTTGTGCAAAGCCCGGCGCTTTCGGAGATCGTCAAGATAATGAATAAGCGCTCGAATAATCTTTTTGCTGAACAAATACTTAGGACGGTAGCGAAAGAGTCGGGGGGTGTAGGTGATTGGAAAGCGGCGTCGTATGTTGTAAAAAAGTATCTTGTATCGCTTGGTATTCCTGATGACCGATTCTCTATCGCTGATGGCTCCGGGCTTTCGCGTATGGATCTGGTGACTTCCGAAGGTATTGTCTCACTCTTACGGGTAATGCAACGTGATAAGAAGCTTTACCCTGCGTTTTTTGAATCATTACCTGTTATGGGCAAAGACGGGACACTCTCTGACCGACTCAAAGGCACGCCTGCCGAGGGGAAGGTATTCGCAAAGACTGGCGGACTGACGGGGGTCAGAAGTTTGGCGGGGTATTGCACCGATGCCGATGGCGAGCAACTTGCATTCTGTATCATCACAAATAATTTTACTTCATCAATGAGGGAAATAACGGCTCTTCATGACTCCATAGCTCTTCGTCTTGTGAACTTTTCGCGAAAATAGCGTTTTCCACTCCTCTTTGAAACTCTCGAAGCAAGTCGTAGTAATAATCAATATGACAAAAAACACTTTGGTGCGGATTCTTTTGCCGGTGGTAGCATTTTTTATTGCCATCCCGACGTTCGCGCAGCTTCCACCATGGAAAAGATTCAAACTTGATAACGGTCTTGAAGTGCTTCTTATAGAGAACCACTTGAACCCCATCGTAACCATTAATCTCGTTGTCAAGAATGGCTCGTTCACAGAACCAGATGACTATAATGGTCTTTCCCATCTCTATGAACATATGTTCTTCACCTCAAATGCGAAGGATACAAGTGAAGACCTATTCTTGGATCGAGTTGATCGGCTTGGTATTGTCTATAACGGCGAGACGCATGAAGAGAATGTGCAGTATTATTTCACACTGCCAAAACGCAATTTTGAAAAAGGGCTTGACTTTATGGCCACTGCCATCACCAAGCCGCTCTTTAAACAATATGAACTTGATCAGCAGATTACAGTTGTCCTCGGTGAGTTCGATAGGAATGAATCAAATCCGTATTTCGGCTTTAATCGTGGTGTAAATCATACCCTGTGGGGCAAGAACCGCTCACGTAAAGAACCACTCGGTACTCGTAAAACAATCACTTCAGCGACTCGCGAAAAGATGTTTGCTATTAAAGAGAAGTATTACATCCCGAATAACTCTCTGCTTATTATTGCCGGAGATATTGAGACCGACGACGTAAAAGACCTTGTGCCGGAGTACTTTGATTCATGGAAACCGGGACCTGACCCATTTACAACAGAAAAGATACCGGATATCGAGCCACTTGGTACAAATAAGTTTGTAACGGATTTT
>JAYUZC010000309.1:0-4305 GCA_043752045.1 Bacteroidota bacterium
AAACTGAACGGCACCCAGATAAGAAGCTGCGTAACGACAGCAAGATCGTAGTAATGATCGAGAAGGAAATATCCGGAGATGAAGATGATCTCCGTCGCGAAGACATTGATATACATCGCCACGATATACTCGCCCGTCTCGCGGACGAACTTCACACCGCAGTTCGGACAATAATCTACCATCGTCCAGTATTTTTTCCCTTTGCCGAATATATTCGCTTCCTTGCAGACGGGGCATTTCTTGCGAAAGCCATAGATGACAGGAAGAATCAAATCCTTTAGAGTAAGAGTCCCTTTTCGTGCACGCTTCAATGAGTCGGAATCACTCATTGCGGTAGTTGCTGCGGGAAGACCTGATAGAGAAGCAAATAGATAATGACACCTGTCACCGAAACGTAGAGCCAAATGGGATAGGTATATTTTGCTATCTTTTTATGTTTTGCGTCGTCGCGCTTAAGTCCTCTGCGAAGTGTGATAACGGCAAGCACAGGCACGATAGCCGCAAGAATGACATGCGTTACCAGTATCACAAGGTAGATCGGACGAAACCACTCGGGGTTACGGAATGGGACGCTCAAGACATTGTAATGATAGATGAGATAGCAAATAAGAAAGACAATTGACGTCGAGAACGACGCTATCATCAGCTTCTTATGTTTTTCTATATTGCGGGTGCGTATTGCACTTCTGCCGAGGATAAGAAGTATTGTTGCAGTCAGGTTCAGACATGCATTGACCAGTGGAAGGTCATAGACGGTCATTGCGCCTTCTCCGCTGCTTTCTTTTCTTCACGCATGAGGTCGCCGATGTCTGTCAAAAGTTTTCCTTTTGATTCCGGCTCTGTCCCTGTATAAAAAGCTCTTATTCTTCCTTGCTTGTCAACAAGTGCGAAGCGTTCGCTATGGACGATAGGGTTTTGAATATCATCGCTTACCGAATCAACCGACATCTTAAATCCGTCCTTTGCGACTGTATAAATGGTTGATACTTTTCCGGTCAGGAAGTGCCAGTTGGTAAGATCGGCATTGTACTTCTTCGCATAATCAGCAAGAACTTCCGGCGAATCATTATTGGGGTCAACGCTAATGCTGACAAGATGCACATCCTTTGTTTTCTTCAGCGATTTTTGTAAGTTTGCCATCTCAACCGTTAGCATCGGGCACGTCCCTGCGCAAGTGGTGAAAATCAGGTCAACGACATATATCTTTCCTTTGAGGTCGCTTGTCCCGAAGGGTTTGCCGCTTTGATCGGTGAGGGTGAACTCGGGCACAGCCCCGAGAACGGGGATGATGCGCGAGGGTTCGGTTATCTCTTGTGATCGGAGCCAATCATTGAGGGCATAGATGCCGACACCGAGCAGCACCACCACAAGCCCCGCCCAAAGTAAACGCTGTGAGTTATTCTTTTCTGCCATAGAAAAGTATAAACAAATAAGCACTCAGTGTAGTTGTTAAAGTGATATAGATAATAGAAAATAGTCTTTTATAGATTATTTTGTGGGGGCAAAATTAAATGCGGAATTGGAAATCAATTTTGAACGTAGTACTCTCTGATTAACAGATGTAAAAATGAAGATAATAGAAATACAAAGTACTTCACACAAAACCCATTCCTTCTTTTTGGTAGCGGTGGCAGTGTTACTTGTTTGCGTAGTGTCTTATACAAATGCTCAAGTACAACTTCAAGTTCTTCGTGAGCCATTCCAAAAAGATGGGCAATATATGTATCACTCAATTGCTTGTTCTGATAGTAAGAATTGCACGACTGTAGGTAATGTATACGACACTACATTAGGGTGGCAGAACCCTTATATTGTCTTAATTGAACGAACAACAGATGGAGGTGCTACATGGTTAAATCAACAAAGTGGCATCCCTAATCAAGAGTCCTACAATTATGGAATGTTTCTAAAAAAGGTGATAGCTATTGATTCATCAATTCTATTTGCTGTAGGGGATAGTGGTTTGATATTGCGAACGACCGATGCCGGAGCAAACTGGGTTAAGCTGAATTCGGGCACGAAGAATCTCTTCTATGATGTATCATTCTCTGATCCATTAAATGGTATAGCCGTAGCTACAAACCGACTACTCTTGACAACGACAAATGGTGGTGATACTTGGGAGAATAAGAGTTTAACCCCTCCGGTATTTGCAAAATATTGCCATGCATTTTCAGGTAACGAGCAAAGTATTCTTGGATTTGCTTTTGGTCCGATGTACCGCACAATGGATAGATGGGTAACTTGGGATTCCGGTTCGAAAATACCTGATACAATATCACAGAACATTTATCGTGCTGTTACGAGGGCGCACTATTTTGACAGTCAAAATCTATTAGCGTACGGAGCTCACTATGTAGACGGCAGTTCGATAAATCTTGGCAATCAGTTTATAACAAAATCTTCAGATGGTGGTGATACTTGGGTTGATATTTATGATAGAAGGGAATATATGTCAGGTGCATTATTTTCGATGTCATTTAATGGTAATCGAGGTGTAGCATCAGGGGTAGGTCCCGGGATACTCTATACAACTGATCGAGGAGTTACATGGGTTGCAGATACAATTATAACTCCAATTTATGGTTTTAACTTAATGTCATCCTCATTCCCCGAAGGTGACGATGTATATTTCGTCGGTAATTTTTTAATAGGTGGAGTATTTAAACTCCATTTTCCGAGTCTTTTAAAAACCGAAGCATACGAGGAAGTTGTCTATGGCACTCATCTATATCCGAACCCTGCATCTGAAAGCGTAACGATTCGTACTACCTACTCCGACGCAAAAGAGATATATCTCTTTGATGCGCTTGGCAGGAAAGTAATGACCATTCCTTGTGAAGGAAAGGAAGAAGTTGTTGTCTCGTGCAACGACTTGCCTACTGGTATATATAAAACTGTTATCTTTTGGAAGAACAGGTCAATTCCAGGAAAACAACTTGTCATAATGAGGTAGCACTACTTTATATCTTTGTAAAGCGAATCTATAAGTTCGCTGTAGCGGGTCTCGACTTCTTTGCGCTTGACCTTTAGCGTTGGCGTCATCATGCCGTTCTCGACGGTGAACGGTTCGGCGAGCAGACCGAAGCGGCGGACTCGCTCGTAGCTGGCAAGGTCTTTCTGAAGTGAGTCTATCTCTTTGGTGATAAGCTCGCGGACATCCTCTCGCATGACGATGTCCTGCGGCGAAAGGTCTTTTATCTTGTCGCCCATTTTTTCTGTAAGTATCTCGAAGTTCGGCACGACAAGCGCGGAGCAGAACATCCGACTATCACCGATGACAATGATCTGGTCAATGAGATCGGATGAGGCAATCATCTGCTCGATAGGTCCCGGTGCGACGTTCTTTCCGCCTTCGGTGACGATAAGATGTTTTTTGCGGTCGGTGATGCGGAGGTATCCTTCCTTATCAAGTTCGCCGATGTCGCCTGTATGCAGCCAGCCGTCGGTATCAATTATTTCCGTTGTCATTTCAGGCGAACGGTAATATCCCTTCATGACGTGCGGTCCGCGAGTGAGTATCTCGCCGTCACTTGCTATTTTCACTTCGATGTTGCCGAGCGGTTTGCCGACATATCCCCACTTGACTTTTTCATACGGCGTGACGGAGATGACGGGCGAGGATTCTGTCATCCCGTATCCTTCGATGATAACCATACCGAAGCCCGCGAACGCTCTGCCGACTTCCGCGCCGAGCGCAGCGCCGCCGGAAACAAAGAAGCGAACTTTGCCTCCCGTACGAGCGCGAATCTTTTTTAAGACGAGCGCATCTGCTATCGGACGCATCAGGAGTGCGCTGCGCTTTGGCTCTTTACCTTCGAGACGTAATGCACACTCATTGCCGATCTTCATTGCCCAATCAAATATCTTTCGCTTCGTGCCGGACATTTTCTCGCGCATACGCATAAGCCGCGAGAATATCTTCTCGAAAAATCGCGGCACACCAGTGATGATCGTCGGGCGTATCTCGACCATGTTATCAGCGACCGTATCAATGGACTCTGCATAGGCAACACTTGCGCCGGAGCGGAATGCGAGATACGATGCGAGACGTTCAAAACCATGCGAGAGCGGCAAGAACGAAAGGAATGTATCTTGGCTGCCGACAACCGGCAAGTTACCGAGCGCGCCTTCGACGTTCGCGATCAAGTTGCTATGGGTGAGCATCACGCCTTTCGGTTCGCCCGTTGTGCCGCTTGTGTAAATGATGGTGATGGTATCTTCGGGCTGTGCAAGCGAAAGTTCTTTTTCAAAATCGAAGGTGTCATCAATGTTCATCTTTGCAACATCGGCAAAACGATGTAC
>JAYUZC010000310.1:0-4304 GCA_043752045.1 Bacteroidota bacterium
CATCAATGCCTCCGCTTCGCGGCGACGGGCTTGAAGGCATTAAGATGGACGCAGAAAGTTTGAAAGCTGCCGGTTCATCCATCGGCACTGGTGGTATCATGGTCATGGATGAAGATACTGACATCCTGAAAGTGCTTGAGCGTATCTCGAAGTTCTATTGGCATGAATCATGCGGACAGTGTACACCATGCCGCGAAGGTACGGGCTGGCTTGTAAAAATACTCAAGCGTGTCAATAAAGGCGAAGCATCAAAGGCAGATATTGCACTGCTTGAAGATGTAGCAAAGAACATTGAAGGCAGAACCATCTGTGCTCTCGGCGAAGCTGCTGCTTGGCCAGTAAAGTTTACCGTCCAACGTTTCCCCGAAGAATTTGCAAAGAAGGTATCGGAGACTCGACCGAAACTCACACCGAATCAGGTTCATAGCTTACGAGCAGGTGGACTTGAACCGGTGCAGATAAGTGTGCCACTTGTTGAAAGGCATTAAGTAAAAAAGGCGAGATATTTCTCGCCTTTTTATTTCAACAATATAGCTTCTTAGCAATCGTAAACATGTATGACGGGTGCGATCTCTTCTAATAGACTTACACCGTCCAACCGATTAATGTCGGCTAAAAATGCAAAGCCCACCGTTTTCCCGCCGAGCATCTCGACAAGTTGTGATGTTGCCTTCGCAGTGATTCCTGTTGCAAGCAAGTCATCAACGATAAGCACACGTTCACCCTCTTCGATAGCATCTTTCATCATCTCAATACGGTCAGTACCCATCTCGATAGCGTAGTCAATACCGACAACATCAAGCGGATGATCGCTTGTGCGCTTTTTCGCAGTTGCCATCCCGACTCCATGCTTCATTGCAAGCGGGCCAGCAAAGAGGAAGCCGCGCGCCTCGATGCCGACAATGACATCGGGTTTGAGGTCCGCAGTCTGCTGAAAGAGCATCTCGACAGCGTGCTCAAATGCCACGATGTTATGGAGTATAGGCGAAATGTCACGATATACATGCCCGACTGAAGGAAAATCAGGTATATCTCTGATATGGTCTTTAATGGTCATAAGGTGTTAGGGATAGTAATGACTACAAAGATACTACAAAAAAAGGGCAGACACCATGAAGTGTCTGCCCTTAGTAATGAATTGGTAATAATGACTATTTGGCTATGACGAGCTTACGTGTAGCAGAATACCCATCAGTAACGACACGGATAAAATATGTGCCATTTGATAAAGTTGTCGGATCAATTTTAACCGAATTTTTACCGGCTGGTGATGGTCCGTTATGAAGCATTGTTACCTCTGAACCAAGAGCATTCATCAGCGATACTTGCACATTGCCATGTACCGGAAGTGAGTATCCTAAGAATGTTTGAGTATGTGCAGGATTTGATGAAATGGTCATCTTTAGCACATTTTCTGCGTCGAGTTCAGAAGAAACACTGCCTGTTGCCCCTGCTTGAGTGTATCCGATATACATTGGAATATCATTCGTGTCAGAGAAAACACTTGCATTCACTGATCCTTCAGTGATCCACTCATAGAGATGACTAACAATATTGAAGCTTACCGAGCCAAATGATGTAGTGTTTGTGGTCTTTGCGCGAATACGCAAGCAGTTCGTGCTTGAGGTCGGATCATTCTTCTTGTAGGTACGAGTAGGGGTTTGGATCGTACCCCAGCCATCACAATTGACTTCATAGGTTGAAGTAGTTGAAGACCCTGGGAAGCTATAAGGAGTTTTGACCGTTGAGGTAGATGACCACATCGTACCATAGGTCAAAGGAAATTTCATTTGCTGCAATGGAGGAACATACGAAGAAGATTTAACCGACATTCCTGCACTATCCTCGACAGATCCCAAACTATAGAACCCATCAGAAGTAATCTTCACGTAACTATAATAATCATAGTCAGTGCTCGTTTCCCCATCTACTTTAATGCAATGTGTTGCACCTGCAAAATCCGGGTCGTTATGGAGAGGTGCCGTTGCAACATCTACAAGCGAGACACCATCATTTGTTGTTGTTGTCTTAGTATAGGTTCTTGATCCAAAGTCCCAGTTTGCCCCTGGTCCTTTGAGTGCCATCAGGTTAGTAACACCTGTCATATCCTCTGAATCGTATTCATCGGTTGTTCCACCTAATGCAGTTGAGTACGCTGCCAAGTATTCTTCAGATGTTATTGTAATCTGTGCATTCGAGACTACGTTAAGAGAAATAAGAGCTAAAAGAAGTATAAGTTTTTTCATTGTTGTTGTGAGTGATTTTCAAAGCCCTACAAATATACGCACTTTTGCATAGAAGTGTAGCACTTATTTTTAGAAATATGGGCGGAAAATGTCGTAATTTTGCACTAATATGAAAGTTACGTTTCGCATTCAGCGCTATAATCCTGAAAAGGACTCTAAGCCATATTACAAAGATTACACTCTTGATGGTCTCGAAGGCACGTACCGCGTACTTGATGCCCTCCATGACATCAAGTGGAAAATGGACGGTACACTAACCTTCCGACGCTCCTGTGCCCATGGCATGTGTGGCTCTGACGGTATGCGTATTAACGGTAAGAACTCGCTTGCATGTTCAGTACTGTTGCAAGATATTAAAAATATCGGCTCGGGTAAACCTGTCGTTATTGAGCCGCTTCCATATCTGCCTATCACAAAAGACCTCGTGGTGGATATGCAGGACTTCTTCAAGAAATACGAATTGGTAAAGCCGTATCTCATTACCAAGGATGCACCACCCTCTATCGAGCGTTTGCAAGATGAAGCCGATGCCGAGCTTTTGATGGAATCCACCAAGTGCATTATGTGTGCTTGCTGTACCACGAGCTGTCCGTCGCTCTGGTCGAATGAAAATTATCTCGGACCAGCGGCAATACTTAAGAGCTATCGCTTCGCATTCGATACACGCGACGAAGCACCCGAGGAGCATCTAGCTGCTGTTGACTCTGCCGATGGCATTTGGCGTTGCCACACAATCTTTAACTGCGTTGAGGCATGCCCGAAGGAGATAAACATCACTTGGCATATCTCGCAGCTCAAGAAGCGACTCGTTGCTGACGAGTTATAAACTTACCTCGTTACTCTCGCAAATAAGGGAGGGAATCAATTCAAAGGCAGACTCGCAAGTTCTGCCTTTGTGTTTATTATTGCTTCCGCTCGGAACATTTGCCCCGGATAACGTATTGTTTTAATAGTGAAAAGATTATTCTTACTCCTTGTTCTTATTCTATCGGTATCTGAAGGATACTCGCAGCGGACGCTCTCGAAATCGGCTTCGCAGTTTCGTATTGCGAGGGTGAAGTATTCCGGTGGAGGGGATTGGTACAATGATCCTTCATGCGAGCCGAACCTGCTTCGCTTCATCCGTCAGAACTCGAATATCGATGTCAATCCCGAGTACATTTGGGTTGATGTTGCAAGCGATGACATTTTTAACTATCCGTTTCTCTTTCTCACCGGGCATGGGAATGTAGAGTTTACAGAGTCAGAGGTCAAGCGACTTCGTTCATTCCTTGATGCCGGTGGTTTTCTCTTTGCTGATGATGATTATGGGATGGATAAATCCATGCGACGAGAGCTAAAGAGGATCTATCCTGACCAAGAACTCCAAGAATTGCCATTCACCCATCCGCTTTTTCATGCACACTTTGATTTCCCGAACGGTGTCCCGAAGACACATGAGCATGATAAGAAAGAGCCACAGTCATTTGGACTATTTACTGGCAAGCGGTTATCAGTGCTCTATACATTTGAATCCAACCCTTCCGACGGATGGGCAGACCCTGACATCCATAACGACCCACCCGATAAACGACAAGAAGCCCTAAAGTTCGGTATGAACATAGTTGTCTATGTCCTCTCACAGGGCGTGAATCAATAATTATTTTTCCGCCAACGGTTTTTCGCCGGACTTATTTCTATTCAAGAAGTTAATGAACGACATGTGGTCACGAGTATAGCCGGGGAACGTCCCGAGCGGTTTATCATCGGGAGAGATGATCGCATAAAAGGGAAGGGCTATTGTGTTGAAGCGCGATTCTTCCATGAACTGATTCGAGTCATTCAGAGGCGAACCATCATCAGTATATAGTCGAGCCAAAACAAAGTCCTTGAAGATACCTTGTACTTCCGGTTTGCTAAAGACCTGTGATTCCATCGCGCGGCAGTTCACGCAGGTATAGCCCGTAAAATCCACAAAGATATTTTTCCCTGTTCGTTTTGCCTCTTCAAGTGCGCTTGCATACCGCGGGTGCCAAGGTAATTCATCGAAATGATTTGACCGTCTAGAGGTAGAGCCGC
>JAYUZC010000311.1:0-4284 GCA_043752045.1 Bacteroidota bacterium
ATGGATACTCAACCCACGTGGCTGGGAGCATGGTACTCGTATGCCGAACTTTGTATTCACACCTGAAGAGTCAAAAGCTGTTACAGCATATCTTTGGGATGCATCGAAAGATGCAAAATACACACCTGCCGCTCGTTTCTCCGGCGGTGGTGATGCTATTGCTGGTAAGCAAGCATTTTTTGATGTTGGCTGCGTTGGGTGCCACACGGTTGATGAATGGAAGGGGAGCGAGATTCGTGCGAAAGATGCTGCGAACTTTGGTCCCGGTTTAGATAAAGTTGGCTCGAAGGTTACTGCAGAGTGGCTCTTTGATTGGATAAAGAATCCGAAGAACTATCTCAAACATGCACGTATGCCAAGTATGCGTTTGACTGACGGTGAAGCTGCCAACATCACCGCATACTTGATGACTCAAACAGGAAAGAATGATAGTGTCTCTTCTACACTATCGGGTAACCTTGCTGATGCAAATCTCATCACAAAAGGCGGTGCGCTCATCAAGAGCTATGGCTGTTATGGATGCCATGAGATCAAGGGCACAGAAGGCGAATCAAAAGTATCGGTCGCTCTCAATACATTTGGTAAGAAGACACCGAACGAGCTTGCCTATGGCAATATCGCTACGGAGACCTTTGCCAAATGGCGCGCTGACTTCAAGAAGCAGGGCATACCGCTTGCAGAGCTTGAGTCTCATGCTTCGCACAACAATAGAGATTGGTACACATGGGTAGTCGGTAAGATGAAGAACTCGCGTATGTACACGACAGAACGTCTGCCACAGAAAATGCCAAACTTTGATATGTCTGATAAAGAAGCGTATGCTATCAGCGTATTCTTGAAGAGTCAGGACGGCAAGTATATGGGACCGACATACGCCGATAATGCAAGCGAGACATACAATGCAATGCTCTCGAAAGGAAGATTCTTTGCATTCTGGAATAATTGTACGGGCTGTCATAAGGTTGAAGGCGGCGGTGGTGAGCAGTTGCAGAAACTCATAAACACTACATTTGCAGGTGATGCAAACATTGCATACTTTGCTCCGCCATACCTTAAGCCGGTTGGCGCACGTTTACAGGAAGAGTGGCTCCATAACTTCTTGAAAGGACCTTCAAAAGTACGTCCTATAGTGAAGTTCAGAATGCCGACATTCGGGTTCTCCGATGCAGACATTGCAACTGCTACGAATTACTTCCTTGGTATTCATAAACAACAGTTGATGTTTACCCAGTATCAGTTCCAAGGTGACCAGAGTTTGCTTGCCGCAGGTAAAGCACTCTATGATAAGATCAACTGTCTATCATGCCACTCTGCCGGTGCGCCGACACCTGATACGAAAGCGCCGAGCTTTGCACTTGCAAAAAACCGTTTGAAGCCAGATTGGGTTGAACACTGGATTGCTCGCCCTGATTCTATCATTCCCGGTACACCAATGACTGCGTTCTGGTGGACAGCAGGGAAGCCATCAACTCCGGCACCGGATATTTTGAATGGTGATATTAATATGCAGATACGCGCTGTTCACACATATATCCAATCGCTTGGTAGTGGCGGAATACCTGTCCCAACACCCTATGCGACGATAAACGGCGTAGATAAGTACGTTATGCCTAACGGCGACTATCGTCCGGTAATGACTAACGCGACACCTACATCTCTTGCAAACCAACCTGGTACACCGCTTCCGAAAAAAGAAGCAGTGAAGAATACCCGAAAAGTTGGTAAGCCAACGGCTTCAAAATAAAGCTCGTAAATTGTTACATTTCAAACCCTGCACCGTACCAGTGTGGGGTTTGTTTTTATGATAGATGAAAATAGTAGTGTTTAAATATATCGTTCTTACTCTTGCAATTTCTGTTGCCCTCATCTCTTGTTCTAAGAAAGAGCAAGAAGAGTCAGTTGAGGATGATTTCCAACTCACAGCAGGGTATAAGGTAGTATCACTCTCGAACGGAGGTACACTTTCAGGTAAAGTATCTCTTGACTCGGCAGATACATATCTCTCTCGCCTTGCGATTCAGCGCGATCAGGAGGTCTGCGGCGCGTCACACCCTAATCCGAGCGGTCCAGGTACGCTTGGCGGTGTGAAAGGATGTATCGTATGGCTTGAAGGCGTGATACAAGGAAAAGATTTTTCGTTTGATGCCAATCCAAAGATGGATCAGCTTGGGTGTGAGTTCTTGCCTCATACGATCATTATGCGCCGAGGTTCATCGCTTATCGTGCATAACTCCGATGATGCACTTCATAACTTCCACGTCTATAATGAGGATGTTTCCTTAGCAAATGAAGCACAGCCCGAAGGTGCGCCGCCAAGAGAGATTACCTCACTGGTAAAGCCGGGTATCTATAAAGCTATTTGTGATGTGCATCCCTGGATGCGAGGATATATTTGTGTTGCAGACCATCCATATTATGCAATCACTGATTCTTCCGGTGGTTTTTCTTTCTCTAATGTACCACCCGGTACTTATACGTTGAAGCTTTGGCGTGATAACTGGCACGTTGATCAGTTAAAAAATGAGAGTGGTAAGATCACTTCCTATAAATTTCAACCTGATTACAAAAAAGAGCAGCAAATCATGATCGAAGCATCGAAAGAATCAAAGGTAGTATTTATGCTGCCGTAACGTCGGCATCAACCGCCTTTGCCAACATGTCTTTTCTATCACGATAGAGTTTCCCAACTTCAGCTCCGATAAGAAAGACAAGTCCGCCATAGTATGCCCATAACGCAACTGCAACGAGGAATGCGTATGCCCCATAGAGAGCACCGATCCCGCTGATGTAGCGAAGATACATTACAAAGAGAAATCGCATTATCTCCAAAAGACCGACCGTTACGAGTGTACTTAATAATGCAACCTTCCACGAGATACGCTGTGCAGGGAGTATCTTAAAGAGTATATAAAAAATAACGACCATAATTGAGATCGGGACAAAGTATGCAAGTGTACTATTAAAGAATTCAGAGACGACTTCAGGGAATAGCCATCCGCCAAACTCTCGTAATGCGCTTACTATAGGGACAAGGACGAGAGTAAAGATCAGTACAATGGTAAATAATATGATCATCCCAATATCTAATAACTTAAGTATTGCCATATTCTGTTTGGGTTTATAACCGAAGATAGCATTGAGCGATGTACGAAGTGAAGAGAATAATGCACTCGATAACCATAGAAGTACCAACAGGGCTATTGAAGCTGGAATGATGGCAAGTTCGACAACTTGAGAAAACTGTCCGGTTATCCACGTCTCAATGTTCATTCCATACGTATCAACGGGGAGTGATTTTCTTATATACCGAAGAACGACAGCCTGCGCGTCGATATTATCTCTGAAAAGGAATGTGAGCGTCTGGAAAAGAATGAGAGAGAGCGGGATGATACATAATATGACACTATATGCTAACCCCGAAGCGAAGAGGAAGCAATGATCATCGTCAACGCCGTTCCACAGCCCCAAAGCATAGTACTTGACCGCATCGACAAAACGCTTTGATAAGTTGATTATCATTGATGCAAAAATACCACTTTTGAGTGACTTTTTAGTAAGTAATTGAAATATACTTTCTTCGGATTTGTTTATGGATGCGATGAAAACAGCGATCGGGACAGATATTGAGTATGCAGCGGAGCTTCTTAAAGCTGGCGAGATCGTCGGTATCCCCACAGAAACCGTCTATGGGCTTGCCGGAAATGCACTTTCACCCGATCCCGTAGTAAAGATATTTGAGGCAAAGAACCGCCCTTTCTTTGACCCGCTCATTGTTCATTGTAAGAGCATCCATGATATTGGGGAGTATGTAACGAGCATTCCAAAATGGACAGAGGTTCTTGCTGATGCTTTTTCTCCCGGACCTATTACATTTTTACTTCCTAAAAGAGGAAGTATCCCAGATATTGTGACGAGCGGGTTAGAGCGAGTCGGTATTCGTATCCCATCCCATCCGATGCTTCAAGATCTACTCTCAATGCTAAAGTTTCCTATCGCTGCGCCGAGTGCAAATCCTTTCGGCTACATTAGTCCGACTTCCGCACAGCACGTGTATGACCAGTTGCAGGGTAAGATACCCTATATTCTTGATGGCGGACAAGCAACAGTAGGAGTTGAATCCACAATAGTCGGAGAGGAAGGAGGTAATGTCATCATTTATCGTCTTGGGGGTATTTCAGTAGAACAGATAGAAGTGATAGTTGGGAAGGTAGAGTTACGTATTTCATCCTCTAAACCATTTGCTCCGGGCTCACTAGATAGCCACTATGCACCAAAAACTCGTTT
>JAYUZC010000312.1:0-4279 GCA_043752045.1 Bacteroidota bacterium
GGTGGTGCGACCTGGATACGAGTCCATACTTATACCCAGATGCGTCGTATTCTTTTGAGTGTTGACCCAAAGAATTGGAAGGACATCGTTGATATGTCAATTGATCGCGAAGGCGGTCTTGAAGGAATTATGCGCAGCACCGTTGGCGGAGGAGAAAATGATACGTGGTCGGAGATAGATGCCGAGTTACAACCCGCATTAATTTTTGGAAGTAATAATCAGGGATGGTATGATGCATACGTTGTTCGTAACCCCGAGAATGCAGATGAGATGCTTGTCGGTGGTATTTCCGTCTGGCGAAGTGAAGATGGCGGCGGAAGCTGGGCAGACGTTGGTAAAGCGTATCAATTCGACGGCATCCATCCCGACCAACATTATGCTGCGTATGCAAAGCCGGGTTCGGTAGGTTCACTGCTTTTTGTTGCAAATGACGGGGGTATAGCGCTTAGTGTTGATAATGGTCAGTCATATCAGATACTCCAAGACAGTTTAGCTGTTACTCAATTCTATGGAATGTCAATAGACCAAAATACGGATGATTTGACCTATGGCGGAACACAAGATAACGGTACGTTATCAGGTGGTAGAAATGCTGATTGGACATTTGAATCAGGCGGTGATGGAGGTACTGTAGTTGTTGATGAAGATAATTCACAGCGTTATTGGTACATGCGTCCCGGTGATGGTAACTATCCTATCAAAGTTGAGAATGGTCTTGAGAGTAATTTTTCTTCCGGTATTAATGGGTCAGATAGTGTTGGTTGGGTAAAGCCGCTTGTAATGGATCAAGCGAATAATATCCTCTACACAGGTACCCAATTTTTTTATTATTCAACTAATCTAAGTTCTTGGACAAGACGGACTAAAAAACTTGCTACGCAATCTTATATTAATTGTATCGAACCCTTTGGTGATGGTCAAACAGTTGCGGTAGGCACAACAGGTGGTCAGCTTTGGTACACAACCAATAACGGACAAACATTTACCGAACGATCTGTAGGTCTTCCCGGCAGAAGTATCTCTGCGGTTAAGTTCATGCCTGGCAATAGCTCAACATACTATGTTGGATTGTCAGGATATGGTTCGAGCCACGTGATGAAGACAACCGATAAAGGAGCTACATGGACAAACGTTAGTTCTACGCTTCCTGATATTCCGACAACGGCATTGTTCATAGACCCGCTTCATCCAGCGGAGTTGTATGTAGCGACTGATATAGGCGTGTTCTATTCACCCAACGATGGCGGTGATTGGATACCATATGGGCAAGGTATGCCGAACGTCGCAATTAGCGACATGGCATATCATAAATCAAAGAAGGTCATTCGCGTAGCGACTCATGGTCGCTCGATGTGGGAAGCACCACTTGCTAATACGAAGTCAGGTATATCAACACCCTCACTTGCAACCAAGTGGTTTATTGGTGAGAAGGGGCAAATTGCATGGTATGGAATTGCTTCGCCGGTAAAGGTTGAGGTCAGCATGAATAACGGAGCGAATTGGATAACAGTAGCACCTGATGTGAACGGCTCAACGTATGAAATTGCAGCTATTACTGCTGCTGCAGGATTTCAAAACGCTGCCTTTGCCTTAGTACGAGTATCTAATTCATCAGAGACACTCATATCACAGAACTTTCAGATCATCTCACGTTCGGCCGGTTCAACATTCGATGTTGTTAGCGAACAACCGCTTTACATGTATGATATTGCATACGATGATGATGATAAAGTACTTTGGGTGACAAACTTTAACACAGCTGATACAAAGATATATAAGATAGACCCAGATAACGGAAACATGCTTGGCAACCTCGATCTTGGTTCAGGTAAGATAAGTTTGACAGGTATTAAGTATGATAAGCGTTCAAAGACATTTTATATTCATCAACGCAATGATGCTCTCGATGCTTCATTTATTTATCAGGTAAATAAATCAGGCCAGACGCTCAACAAATGGACATCTCCTGCTAAGTATGGGACAGGTATTTACCCAAGAGAAGATACATTATACTTGGGGGATAGAAATAATAATAAAATATTAAGAGGCGTACTTGCCGACCCGAGCAATACATTCGATGACATTTTACTTGAACGTCAAGCCGCGTTTGGTCCGAGGTGTATTAGCTTCAATCCCTTGACTGGGGAATTGTTACATACCTGGACTGATTTCCAAGGTACAGACCAAGCAGCACAGCTTTATGACAGCTATATGCTGCGTCTCAACCCATTCAACGGTCAAGAACTTTCCTCGTACTTCGTTCAAGAAGGCGGCAATGCAGGTACGAATGTTCGCGGACTTGAATACGACCCCCGCTCGAATGGTGAAAGTGTTTGGGTGACCGTATTAAATTCCGGCAACTCTTCAAAGATACTGAAAATTACTTTGAAGGATGGTCCGGCGGCAAGCGTTAGTGCGACTGCTAATACAATAGAGATGTTAGTATTTCCGAATCCTTCATTTGGACTGACGACCGTTAATTACTTCCTCGAAAAACCAACCAAAGTTCAGCTCACACTTCGTGATATGCTTGGCCGTGGAATTCGTACATTTGAAGAAGGTATTGTCGGTGAAGGTAAGCGATATATCTCATTTGATATGACCGGACTTACATCAGGTACATACATCGCAGAGCTATCGTTTGATGGGATAGTAGCTGGTGTGACAAAACTCATCAAACAATAATCCGTGTACCGACGATCGAGCCGAGAAGTAGTTTTCATCACGGGTGTCCATGGATTCTTGGGGCAACATGTTGTCCGGATGTTTCTGGATGAGTCTCGAGCTGATCTCGTGCTTTCATCTCGTCAAGATAAACTGCTTTTTGCCGGTGTTGAAGACGAGCAGCGCATTGCGAATTATATCAAGCTCGACCTGACCGATAGAGCTGCTGTTCGCTCTGCCGTTCAGTCATTGAAGCCAGACATAATAGTTAATTGCGCGGCATTTGTAGATGTTGATAGGGCAGAAAGTGAACGAGAGATAGCGTGGCGGACAAATACCAGTGCTGTTGAGTACCTCATAGAGTCTGCTCGTAAGACCGAGGCCCGCATCATCCATATCTCCACAGACTTTGTCTTCGACGGGACAAAGACACCATATTCCGAGAATGCAGCGCCGAATCCACTTAATTACTACGGACGAACAAAGCTCGCCAGTGAGAATGCGCTTCGTGCATCGGGTATTCATCATTGCATCCTTCGTGCGCCGCTTCTTTACGGTCTTGAAGAACTTCATTGGAAAAATATGGCAATGCGAGTCTATGATTCACTTCAAAAGAAAAAGCAGTTCGCTGCATTTACTGACATTCAAGTAACCCCGACTCTTATTGATGACCTTGCATTCGCTGTGACACGAGCTACTGAACTTCGCAAGCATGGTATATATCATGTCGGAGGACCGGAAATGGTATCGCGGTATGAGTTCGCAGTTCGTATAGCAAAACATTTTCGTCTGGATGAATCTCTTATAGTACCTGTAACTTCCGAGGGACATACGGCAACACGTCCGAAGAAGTCTGCTTTTGTAACGCTCAAGGCACAGACAGAACTTTCGCTTCGCTTGGCTGGGATAGATCAGGGACTTGAGGTAACTTATCGTAACCTAAAGGACATAGTCTCGCCGTCACGGCAGATCCTTTATTCTTAGTTTTCATTCATTAGTCTAAATCTCTTCTTATTTTTGGAGGATGACCTACAACGATTTTCTTAAAGGACTTCCGCCCCAAGAAATGTGGGGCGAGCGTATCTATACTTCAGACGATTTTGCGTATCCAGACGATCTTAATGCAGGAGTCGAGTTACTCGATAAAAATATTGCTCGTGGCTTTGGAGCACGACCTGCAGTATACTACCATGACCGTATCATCACCTACAACGAACTGCTCGAGATAGTTGGGAAGATGTCGAATGCACTTCATAAACTTAGAGTGCAAAAAGGCGACCGTATCATGATGCGCTTTCCGAATACACCGACTGCTGTTGCTCTGTGGCTTGCAGTTATTCGTTCTGGTGCAGTTGCCGTTCTCGTTATGCCGATGCTTCGAGCTCGTGAGCTAACATATCGTGCCAATGATTCGGGCTGCTCACTTGTGATATGCGATAGTAAGTCATTCGACGAAGTCCGTAAGGCAGAACCGGCGATGGATTCTGTCAAGAAGATACTCGTAGCCGATGGTGCTGTCAGTGATTATGATTCTTTCGAAGATATTTGGATGAAGGAGTCATCAGAATGTGCTCCTGCCAAAACAACTCGCCACGATGTAGCGCTTATAGGATAT
>JAYUZC010000313.1:0-4250 GCA_043752045.1 Bacteroidota bacterium
TTGGCGGCTTCATGCAATTCCAGCCATCCGAAGTTGCGAAGCTTGCAACGCTCATGGCTGTCGGGAAGTATCTCAATGGTGACAGGAATCTCGGCAGAGTCCTCGACCTCGTTGTTGTCTGCTTACTAATAATTATTCCCATCGGTCTTATCATGCTTGAGCCGGATCCCGGAAGTGCGATAATATATGTTGTTCTGCTTTTTATCATTTTGCTTTGGTCAGGCGCCGACCTCTTCCTATTAACTGCCTTTCTTGCACCGGCATCTGTTGCTGTGCTGTCGCTTTTCGGGATGACGCCAATGCTTATCTCGTCGCTGTTCTGGTGTGCAGTACTTTTCCTATTATTCAAAAAGAACCTCGTTACCACTGTTCTCATCTTCGCTCTGGTAGCAACTGCCGGATTCTCGTCGGAGATGATATACAACCGAATGCATGAGTACCAGAAGAATCGCATTGAAGTGCTCCTGAATCCCGAACTTGATCCGCTTGGCGCGGGGTATAATGTCATCCAGACAAAGATGGCAATCGGCTCCGGCGGCTTGACGGGCAAAGGATACCTGCAGGGGACACAGACCCAGCTTCGATATGTACCGAAGCAATGGACTGATTTTATCATCTCTGTCCCTGCCGAGGAATTTGGTTTTATCGGGACAATGGTCATTCTGATGCTCTACGCATTTCTTGTGTATCGAAGTTTGGCAATTGCATCATCGGTCCGAAGTAATTTCTCCTCTGTCGTCGCTATCGGCATCACAGGTATTTGGTTCTTGCATGTGACGGTCAATATCGGCATGACCATCGGTCTCATCCCCGTCGTTGGTATTCCTCTGCCGTTCATGAGCTACGGCGGCTCCTCGCTCATCACCAATATGCTCATGGCAGGCATCATGATGAATCTCTACCGCAATAGAAGAGTGATGTCTTAGGAGCAGTGGTTAGTATAACTCACATAACTCTCTCATTACATATTCGCAACACAAACATAACTGGTTCTTGGAAGCGTAGGATGTGGATATTGTGTTTATAAGTGCGGAAGTTGCTACTTTTGCTTATTATAACCAGCAGTAACACATACATCCGATTATTACTCGCTCCGGCTGCCACGTTACGGAGAAGTTATTCCACCCCCTGGTTTTCATTTTTATCAGTATGAATATGAAACGTAATGCAATTGCGCTTGACGGATTTGATATTTCCGATGCGTTCGATATTGACTACAACCGCACCGACGAGCTTATCGCCGAGCTTCGCGTCGTTGATACGATGATCATCAGTGATATTCATCTTGGTTCGGAGGTATCGCGCTCGAAAGATTGCTTGAAGATGCTCCAGCAGCATACCTTCAAACGTCTTATCCTCAACGGCGACGTTTTTGAAGACCTGAACTTCAAACGCCTGACAAAAGCGGACTGGAAATTCCTATCCTATATCCGTAAGCTTTCGAACCCCAAGCGCGGCGTTGAGGTCGTATGGGTTGCAGGCAACCATGACGGCATTGCCGAGATACTTTCGCATTTGATCGGCTGCCCTGTCTATGACGAATACATTTGGGAAGAGGACGGCAAACGTTACCTTGCGATTCATGGTCATCAGTTTGATAGATTTTTAGAAGAAAATGTGATTGTCTCTGCTATAGCATGTGGGTTCTATAAGATATTTCAGCGACTCGATACCGATAAGCAGCGCGTCAGCCGCTGGATGAAACGCCGCTCGAAGATATGGCTGCGTGTCTCGGAAAAGATCGCCCATGATGCTATCGCCTATGCCCGTACCAAAAACTGTGAGGTCGTTTTCTGCGGTCATACCCACCAAGCTATCGAATACGAAGAGAACGGCATCCGCTACCGCAACTCCGGCTGCTGGACTGACGTCCCCAGCCACTACATAACCCTCGACCGTTTCAACGACGTACAGATCCGCGATCAGGGATAAGCAGGTAAATAATCACCTGTAAATCATTACAAATCATCACTCTAATTGTGCACCTCACCGGGGTCGTGCTTCGTGAATCGTGGCTCGGGTTTCGTGGGGTGCTGTAAATTTACACATTTGAATAGTGTTCAGTGGCAAGTGATTAGTGGTTAGTTGGGGAGGGGTAAGGGGTGTCATTGCGAGCGACCACTTCATTCTTCAGTGCAGGCTCCGGGAGCGAAGCAATCTAAAATCTCTCGGAAAAAGGGAAATGTCCAAACTTCCCCGTACAAAAATAACACATGAAACCTCGTTTTGCAAGATGCCTAAACGAGATTGTCTCCATCCTATTATAAATCAACAAGATAATCTTTGAGAATCTCAATTATTCCCGTTCCCAGTCAAATTTCGCCAATTCCGGTAGGCACCTATGATTTCTCTTTCTTTCGTATCTTTGCAGGACTACAATGGCAGACATCTTCATATCCTACTCATCCAAAGACCGCCAGCAGGCGGAGCAGCTTACCGAGCTACTCGGTTCGGCGGGGTTATCTGTGTGGATAGATCAAGGAGGGCTTGAGGTATCTAATAGCTGGTCTAAAGAAATTGTACAAGCCATCAATGACTGCAAAGCTTTTCTTGTCCTTCTAAGCCCCAACTCACTCGAATCACACAACGTCATTAAAGAAGTATCACTTGCTTCCGAGAAACGAAAGAAGATACTCCCGTTAGAGCTTGAGCCGATTACACTGACCGATGACTTCGAATATCAGTTAGCCGGTATTCATCGCACGTCAATGACGAATATTGACTCTATCATCCGCGCACTCGGCAAGCTCGGCTTGGAGGCAACGCAGGCACCGACACTCAAGCTTGTCAAAGAGACGGATGGAAGGAAGAGTTTGATGATACTCCCCTTTGAAGATCTATCACCAACAGCAGATAACGGCTGGTTTGCAGACGGTATAGCTAATGAACTCATCGGAGCGCTTTCACATATCAAATCATTACGAGTAGCAGACCAACAAGCAACCAAAGACTACAAACGTTATCAGGGCAGCTTGCCGATCTATGCAAAAGAGATGTCAATACGATATTTCATTCAAGGCGATGTCCGCAAATTCGGTGACCAAATAAAGATAACATCGTCGCTTCTTGATATTGAAACAGGCGATCATCTCTGGCAAGATTCGATGAAAGGTACGATGGAAGATATCTTTGATATTCAGGAGAAAGTAGCAGAGAAAGTTGTTGAAGGGTTAAAGATTCACCTCGCACCAGAAGAGAAACAGAAGCTTACCGAGCGCGGCACAGAGAACGCTGAAGCGTATGAGCTGTATCTCAAAGGCTATGAGTATTACCTTCGCTATACCAAGAGCGACTTGGAGCGAGCACTTTCTCTTCTTGAAGAATCTGTTCGTCTTGATCCGAACTTTGCTCGTGCCTATGGCTTGATTGCCAGCACATTGCAAGCGATGTACCGCCAATACAGCCGTACTCCATCCTTACTTGATCGAGCGGAGCAAGCAGCCGAGCGAGTCCGCGAAATCGAGGGTGAGACGGCGCATTATGCATCGGTGAAAAGCCATATCTCACTTCGTCGCGGCGACCTTGAATCCTCCCTTAGCTACGCGAAACGCGCTATCGAGCTCGATCCTAATTTTGTTGTCGGTTACTCTGCACTTGGCTTTACCTATCAGTCGCTTGGCGACATGGCAGGTGCAGTGAGTGCATAGAAGGAAGCTATACGTCTGCGGGAGAATGACAAGCAAGCTCATTTCAGTCTGCTCATAGCGATTAGTGAACTCCATGATACGCCGGAGAACCTTGAGGAGCTTCGCGAAACAGCCGAGCGGACACTCCCAATCTATGAGCGTCATGTTCGTCTGAATCCTGATGATTACAATGCACGAGTCGAGTTTGTTGGTGTACTCCAGATGGCAAGCCGCACGGATGAATCTCTTCAGGAAGCAGAGAAACTCTCATCAGTAGAATCATTGGATGGTCTTGCCTGCTATAATCTTGCCTGCGTATATATGCGTGCATCGGATTCTGTACATGGACTTTCGATGCTTCGCCGCTCTATTGGTAAGGGCTTACTAAATATCGAAACCTTCCGCCGTGACCCCGACCTCGATTCACTTCGCGGCATGCCGGAGTTTGAAACACTGATGAAAGAATTGGAAGAGCGGATAGCTTCGGAGCAAAAAAGTAAGTAGGCACACGAACCTCTGCGCCCACAGGAGAAACAATGTAGGTATGATGTAACTTGACCTTACTAAATATCAAACCATACAGCCAAAACTGTTGTAATTTTGCATAACTCTTGATAGGCACCC
>JAYUZC010000314.1:0-4242 GCA_043752045.1 Bacteroidota bacterium
GCGCCCCGACTCCAACCCCGGATCCCCAACTATCCACTATCAAACCACCAAAACTATCAACTTCCCAAAACCCCGATAACCGCCTCCTTCGATCCCGGCCTCGAACTCGTCAGTGTAGGCAATGATGGCGCGATGATGTGGCAGCGCAAGCAGAAGAAGTTTAGTGAAAGCGCAGTTCGAAGTGTGAGTGTGTAAATGTAGCCGAGACTGTGTGTTTGTTTAGTTACTATATTGAATTGTATAGAAGTTATGGGATGTCAGTTGGAACGGGGATCGGGGGAGAAAGTCGAGAGTCCGGTGTCCGGAGTCCGGAGTCGGGAAAAGACTAACCGCAGAGGCGCAGAGGTCGCAGATGGGGTGACGGAATGAATTCCGTCCTACCGCTCTCCCCAACTAACCACTATTCACTGACCACTAACCACTTCCCCGCAACCTTCGGGATTTTTTCCGTAGAACATATTGTCGCTTATATAATATGAAAAGACTTTATATCCTCTTCCTCTTTTTTGCGTCCTCGGCGTTTGCCCAGCCGAAGCTGCTTATCCCGATGGATCTCGATCAAGCCGATCACCTGAAGGCATACGGCATTACGTACTGGGGGCTTGCCAAGGGCATCGAGTTCGATTGGCTCTTGAACTATCGCGGCGGCAGCTTCATGGCGAATTATACCGATATTCTTGCCGCAGAATGCCGCATCAGAGGCGTCGGCTTCGAGAAGATAGACGCTTCGAGCGCCTCATCGATCTATACACTTGTTCAGTCCGAAGAGAAGAACATGGATGTCGTGAAGCTTGAGAAGGTGCCTCGCATTGCGGTTTATGTCCCGCCTGGGTTTCAGCCGTGGGATGATGCCGTAACGCTGGCTTTGGAATATGCCGAAGTGCCGTACGATAAACTTTGGGATGAAGAGATCGTCGGCGGTAAACTTGCGAAGTACGATTGGCTTCATTTGCATCACGAGGATTTTACCGGTCAGTATGGTAAGTTTTATGGTAACTCGCGGCATGAGCCGTGGTATCAAGCGCAGGTCAGGCTGCTCGAGGCAACGGCAAGTAAACTAGGCTTCGCGAAGGTCAGCGAACTGAAACGCTCCGTTGCCAAGAAGATCAAAGAATATGTCGGCAACGGCGGCTTTATGTTTGCCATGTGTTCAGCAACCGATAGCTACGACATCGCCCTTGCCTCGGAAAACACCGATATCTGCGACGCTGTCTTCGATGGCGACGGTGTTGACCCAAGCTACGCATCGAAGCTTGACTTCACCAAAACATTCGCCTTCGAGAATTTTGGTCTTCGGACCAACCCTATGGAATATGAATACTCCGACATCGATGTGCAGTATCAGGAGATAGGCAATACGGATAACGATTACTTTACACTCTTTGATTTTTCCGCGAAGTTCGACCCCGTCCCTACGATGCTGACACAGAATCATGTCGGGATCGTCAGAGGTTTTATGGGACAATCAACGATGTTTCATAAGCAATACATCAAGAAGACCGTCACGATACTCGGTGAACGCGAAGGCAGCGAACAGGTCAGGTATTTATATTCGAACTTCGGACGCGGCTTCTTCGCCTTCTACGGCGGACATGACCCCGAAGATTATACGCACCAAGTAGGCGACCCGCCGACAGACCTCAAGCTCCATAAACAAAGCCCCGGCTACCGACTAATACTCAACAATGTCCTCTTCCCTGCGGCAAAGAAGAAGAAGTTGAAGACGTAGGGAGGTATTGACTGTTAGTTAGGAATTGACACCAGCTTTGCTTGTCACATTATTAGCATGGTCAAATGCCCTGACAAACCGAAGATCTTCATAACCAAATTTTTCTTTATCGAGAATCGCCATCACAGGAGAAAGAGCATTCATCGAACCAACTTTCTTGAATGCTTCACGAATGGTATCTATCTTACTTGCATCAATGAGACGGTCAATATCATCCACTTCCCCCTCTGCGATAAAACCTTCGAGGTGAGTTGCAATCGTCGAGACAGCAAGACCGCGAATCTCTGCAATCTCTTTTAGTGAATGACCTTTTTGAAATAAAGATTTTGTCAGACCGGCAGTAGATGGTATTGCCGGCGGAATATACGAATCACCAACTTTACTTTGGGGCTTTATTAATTCATTTATCACCGCAACGAACGTCGCAGCATAATGCTTCTTCTTTACTTCACCAACTCCTGTCATCTTCCCGAACTGCTCCTCTGTCCGCGGCAGCTTCACCGTCATCTCGCGAAGAACGGAGTCATGGAAAATAATATATGGCGGTACATTTTGCTTGTCGGCAAGTTCTTTGCGAAGAGCACGAAGTGCATCGAATAGTTTTGCACTAACCTCCGATAGATCAGCCGTTACTGTCCGTGATGGGCCTGCGGCTCGTTCCTCTTTGGTCTTCCTCGTCTTAAGAGGTGGCGGAGGAAGTGAGATAGGCGAACGGTTGACAAGGGCTTCATTACCTTTTGTCGTCAACTTCAACGCACCGTATTCTTCATCGCGAATAATATATTCTTCAGCTTCAAGTTCTTTTGCAATATGCTGCCACTGCGGTTTCTTGTATTCCTTACCTATCCCAAACGTCGTAAGCTTATGATGCCCGTTATGAATAATTCTATCTTCTTTATCATTTCCTGTGAGAACATCGGCAATATATCCCGCACCATATCTCTGCGAAGTACGAATGATGGTCGAAAGGAATTTCTGCGCTGCAACGGTAAGGTCTGCCGTTTCTTTTTTCTCGCCAGAGCCGAGGCAGTTATCACATGCTCCGCAATTATCTGTCGGCTGTTCCTCGCCGAAATACTGTAAGACCATTTTTCTTCGGCAGGTACGAAGCTCGGCATATTTACAAATCAGGTCAAGATTAGCGAGATTGTTCTTGACGATATTCTGTGGTAGTTTGTCATTTTGGATAAGACGTGATATTTTAATCTTATCGCCTGCGGAGTAGAAGAGAACACAATCCGATGGAAGCCCGTCGCGCCCCGCGCGACCTGTCTCCTGATAATACCCTTCCAAGTTCTTTGAAATATCATAATGCACTACGAAACGCACATTCGATTTATCAATACCCATTCCGAATGCGATAGTCGCACAAACTATATCAACTTTATCGCGGATGAAATCTTCCTGATTCTTGCTTCGCTGCGCCGACGTCATACCTGCATGATATGCAACTGCGCGATAGCCACGAGATGCAAGGCGATCGGCAATACCTTCAGTAGAAGCACGGGACATACAATAGATGATGCCTGATTCGCCTTTATGTGTCTCCAGGAATCGGAGCAGGTCATTGAACGTATCGCCTTTCGATTGAACAGAATAGATAAGATTCGGACGATTAAAACTTGCCTTATAGCGCGAACCATGTTTACCTATACCAAGCTGCTCGACTATATCATTGGCAACTCTTTCGGTTGCCGTTGCTGTCAGCGCCATTACAGGCACATCACCAAACTTCTTACGAACTGCTGCAAGCTGGCGGTACTCGGGACGGAAATCATGTCCCCACTCACTGATACAGTGCGCTTCGTCAATAGCGATGAAAGCAACATCAAGCGTACTTAGAAAACCTAAGAAGTCGGGCATCACAAGCCGCTCCGGCGCACAGTAGAGTATCTTCACCGCACCGCGACGAATGAGGTCTTTGCGATGCGAAACTTCTTGCGGGTCAAGAGAGCTATTGATGAACGTTGCCGCAATACCAAGCTCATGCAGACTATCAACCTGATCCTTCATCAGCGCAATAAGCGGACTAACGACGATGACAAGCCCCTTGGTCAGCAGTGCCGGAAGCTGGTAGCAGAGCGACTTTCCGCCGCCTGTCGGCATCAGGACAAAGACATCCTTTCCCGCAAGTATATCTTCAATGATCTCCCCCTGCAAGGGTCGAAACGAAGTATAGCCGAAATACTGCTCTAATGCCTGTAGGTGCCTATCATCCATGCTCAAAAGATACGAAAATAATCCGAACCGCTAACAAAATAATCTCGCCATGTATCATTTTATCTCAGTCGGCGACAATAATCTGAAATATGAGGTTTAGTTCAAGCAGTTCCTCAATAAATGTTGTATTTTTGAACAAACATTATTCACTCTGAAATTTCTATGGTAGATTCTAAGCACATATATGACGCACCCCCTATTACAAAGAAGGAAATTTTGTCGCATCTATTAACTGCAAAAAAAATAGCTCCGATTAACATTCAGGAAGCTATCAATATTTGTACTAAGTGCAT
>JAYUZC010000315.1:0-4241 GCA_043752045.1 Bacteroidota bacterium
ACATCACTTTCAATTGGAGCTTCGGCAAATGGAATCGGGTTGTTCACCCCATCACAAGGCGGACTACGCGATGCAACGCTCACATATTACTTCCGCACAACTACAGGTCAGTCAAAGAGCGTAAGTGTACCACTTGCAGGAAGAGGCATTTCTACAAATCCTCTTGTACTATCATTAACAACAACTACTGCATCAGCACCTGCGGGTGATGAGGTTATTATTCCGATAGAAGTTTCAACACCAAATAGCTCTCCGGTTAAAGAAATTGTACTCACCGTACGATGCAATACCGATATGCTTGAGCCGTGGTTTGTTACTTCATCCTATAGCGGCACTCCGACAATCGAGAATCAAACAGCAAGCGGATTTGATGTTAGAATTCTCTACGACACACCAAAAATATTTGCAGTTGGCAGCTTTGCTGAAATCCACTTGAAGACATATCTTACTGATACACTACATAGTAAATTTTCTATCACTGCTGTTAATGCAACTGATAGTATCGGCCAAGTAAGTTGTACGCCATCGTCATTAGGGAATGGGTCACTTGTATTTTCGACAGAAGAAAAATGTGGCGACAGTATTATCACAACTGCATTGCAAGGAAAACTACGGTCAATAGAGATAACGGGCATCTCACCAAATCCTACTCGCGGAGATATAGTTATAACGATTGAGCGTATTAGATCATATACGAATGATTGTAGTATTCTTATCTACGATCAAAGAGGTGCTCTTACCGAAACAATACCTATCTTCTTTCCTGTAGGTATTACTAAGATCTCGAATCAACTTCCAATTCACGGAGCTTCGGGAGTTCGCTACATAAAACTCTCTGATAGAGAAAGTTCTAATGTTGCTAAGGTGTGGTTAAAGAAGTAGTATATCAGAACCTGGCAACGAAGCTTGCAACAGGCACAAGAAGAGGAACCGAAAAATACATTAAACCAAAGTCCGAACTGAATTCATTCGTTTCAAGGCGGAGAGCACCGAGCAATGCAATATTTTTTGCTGAACTTAGATCATGATTCCAAATTTCTGCAACAAGACGAATGTTTTTGAGTGCCTTGATAGGTTTATCAAACCCTATTCCTGCACCAAGTGAGCCCGTATAAGAAAATGAAAATCTTCCGTATGGATCTATTTCTACTATTGGATAGACTTCACCAGATATTTTATAGAAGATGAATCCTGTATATCGGGTTTCATCCTGAAATTCAGCAGTCGCAGAAGCAAAGCCGTGAAAGTAGGGGTGTTTACTTGTCATGCGAAGAAAATTTAATCCTGCCGCAAATGATATGCCCTCTTCTTGAGCGAATGTTGCTTTTGCCTGTAGGAATGCTATTTGCGATCTGAACGCAACTGTTGGTAGTAGTGTAATTCCTCCCGATAGCGAAAGAAAATCACCAATGCCATATCCTGCCTGAAGAAATGCTAACTCATAGACTCCGGCAAAGCCGCCTTGTATCGGTTTTGCGGTCGGCATAATGAAATGACGATAAGGATCTTTCGAAGCAAGCGAATCGGATTGAGCAATTGCGAGATTGCTCAATCCAAAAACAAGAATGAATAGAATAATTACCTGTTTCATTCAAAAAGTATTATAACATACCGACTCGTTTGCGAATAAACCATTCGGTCGCGAACAAACATACGGCAATCACGAGCAATTGCCAAGTATTCCGTGCTTCATAATCTGTCTTGTCCTCAACTACCTTTGCTCGGAAGCGTGGATTCGCTTTGATGTCGGATAAAAGTGATGCTGCGGTTTCAGGTGTATAGAACTTCCCGCCTGTTTTTTCCGCAAGTGCTCGAAGTACATCGCTTCGCATACGCGGCTCGGCAAATTCGGCTGAGTATTCGCCCACATTAAATCTTCCGCCATCGGTACCAAGCGACTTCCCGTCTTTTTTTGCTTCGCCTGAATAGACATAATCACCGGCAGGAAGTCCTTGCGGCAAACGAACTGCATAACGCCCTCCAACAAGCGGTTCAAGAGTTATATCTATTGGTGTAGGTAACGTACTACCGGCAATCCTTGTCGAGACTATTGCTCCGTCAACAGGAAGAAAACTTTCATCATATACTTGTCCCGTAAATTCGATACGCTCACCCGCTTCATAGAGTTTTCTTGTCGGAGCAATGCGAACACGCTTCTGGTCGTCGCGAGTGACAAGCCAGCGCGTTGCATTCCCAAGGAAAATATCTAAAGCACTCAATGTAGATGATGAGTCTTTTGTTCGTGAGAGTGAGCGATATGCTTTCTCTCTACCAAACGATACGAGCTTCCACTTCCACATTCCGTAGCCGGTAAAAGCTATCTGTCGCGAGCGTCCTAATCGGCGCGATAAGATAAGCGGCTGTCCAAGTTTCACACCTTGGATTGATGCCTCGGCAAGAACTTCAGCTTCGGGCTTTGCAGCAAAATTGGTTTCGGTTTTGATAAGAGGTGCAAGTTCTTCCCAATTTGTTGCTTCTTCACCTCTATCGCTTCCCGAGCGCATGATAGGATCATCGGCTTTTGTAGGATTGAGTGCTGTCGATACTTTTATCTCGTTTGTCGAGATGCGAGTATTTGCAAGTGTGAATGGTAGAGCATCGTCAAATTCCTTGAGCTTCGTATAGTCAACTTGACGAGAAGGAATAAATAAGAGCGAGCGTGACTCACTAATGAGCAGCCGCTTGACGATATTCATCTGCTCGGGTGTCGTCTCGGCTATCGGGTAACCGATGAGGATGACAAGATCAGCACTGTTTACTTTCTCCGCAGAGAGTTTTCCTTCGTAAAATTCTGCACCTTGCTTACCAATATAGGTCACAAGCTCAATCTCTTTTCTTCCGGAATAGAAATTACGAATGAACGACACATCACTCGATGGCGCACCTGCAAGAAGCACGATACGAAACGTATTCTTCAAGACACGGACATAACTGATTCGCAGATTATTCTTTTCTGTAGTCTCACCGAGCGTACTGCTTGCTTTAGCAGTCAGCTTTAGAGTACCTTCTCTCTTAGGCGTGAACTGAAAACTTGCGGTGTAGTCGTTCTGACCATCGCGAAAGACAACATTTTCCTCATCGATGATACCCTCATCGCTCGTTAGAGTAACCCTGACCTTTTCACCTTGCGAAGCACCTGTGATGCGGAGATTCACATCAACTGGCTGTGCAACGCCGACGGTAGCAACTTCGCTTGTAAAAAGATCGGTAACCGCCGCATCGCGCCGTTCTGTTGAGTCACCAAGACCAACGGCATAGATAGGAACGCTGAGCTTCTCTGCAGCATAGATAGGATTTGCTCCGGCAGTAAATGCTCCATCGGAATAGAGGATGATAGCTCCAAAATTCTTCTCCTTTGTTTGCTCTGAAATAGATGAGAAAAGGATAGATATATCTGTCGTAACACCAATTGTCTTTAACGAATCAAAAGACGTGGCGATAATATCAGCGCGTTCGTCAAATCCAAATGCGACTATCTCTTTCTTATTTGCAAGCAGTTCATCGGGTAGTATCTGCTTGATACTTTCAAGCATTGCATTGCGACGCGAGTTGGACTCGGAAGTATCATCACCTGATTGCGGTAACTGTATAGAGCGAGAACGGTCAAGAGCAAGGGCAATCTCGGGCGTAAGTGCTGAAGTACTTGTGAGGGAAAGAACAGGTTGAAATATCGTGAAGATAACAATGGCTATTGCTACTGAGCGAAGTGCAATGAGAATTCGGCGTTTTGTATTTGAGGTCTTTGGAACGGTGCGGCGATAAGTCCAAATAGATAAGCCAACCCCTGCCGCAATCGCGGCTAAGAGCAGAAGAATATTACCGGAATCGAGTTGTAAGGAAAGACCGTCCAATCGTATGTAAATAATTTATTTCTGAAGCCACTCGGCAAGTGTTGAACGCATTGCTTCGGGCGGAAGTTGCGGCGCGTCGTACATCCCCTTTGCCATGCGCTGACGCATTGCCTCGAAAAGACTGACCGCCGTTGCTACCGAAACATTCAAGCTTTCAACCATACCCATCATCGGTATATAGAGAAGTCCGTCGGATTGTTTCGCCACATCCTCGGAAATCCCGCGATGTTCGTTACCAAGCACAAGTGCGGTAGGAATAGATAGGTCGTAGTCATAGAGTCCTTTCGCCTGGGGATCTACCTTTGTAGCAAGTATCTGGAATCCCTCACCTCGAAGCTTCTCGAAACATGCCTTGATGGATGTGAATCGCTCAAGCTCAAGCCATTTGAT
>JAYUZC010000316.1:0-4233 GCA_043752045.1 Bacteroidota bacterium
AGTCGATAGGAATATCATCATGCGAGAGTACTCGAACTTCAATATCAGCAAATATTTCTTTTAGCCCATCGCTTGTCGCATACGTCGCTTTCGGGACGACAGATGCAATACACGCATCGTGGATACCCGTATAGGTTGCAAATTGTTTTATTGCATCAGCGGAGATGGTTTTCGTTTCGCCGCGAAGTGTCGGGAAAGTGATGAGCTCACGAAGTACTTCTCCATCATATATTCCGCAGCTTGTGCGTGTGTTACCTATATCTATAGCTATGAACATTTATAATCGTAATGTTGCGTTTTGGAATGCTCGCATATCGCCTTGTTCATTGACAGCCCAAAGCGAACCTTCATCGGTGATGCCAACATATTTTAGGTTACTTTCGGCAGTACCATCGGGAGCAATAGCATCAAAACGTTCAAGTGTCTTCATCCATTCAAGTTCTTTGCGGATATCATTCATGAGCATCTCGCTTGTTTTGTATGACGATAGCGCAATTTCTACTTGCTTTAGCAGCTCTGTTCTAACTTCATCAAGCGGATAGAATAAGTTTGTTTCAAGACGAAGCGAAGTTGCCGGAGTGCGAAGCGACGAGTCAAAGAACATCTGATTCACATTGATGCCGATACCTGCGACGATCCCGCGTAAATCATTCGAACTCCAAAGTGCATCACAAAGAACTCCGCCAATTTTACGTTTATCAATGAGTATATCGTTTGTCCACTTAAGCCTAACATCATTAGGGTCGGTACCTTGCACGGTCAGAAGTGAACGAAGCGCCTTCACAACAGCGACACCACAAAGGAATTGCATTCCGTTTGCAACTGAAGGTGATACATCAGTTAATACGATGGAAACGAGCAGATTTTCACCCGGCTCATCGAGCCATGAGCGCGTGCCGTATCGCCCGCGTCCGGCTGTTTGGTGCAATGCCTGATAGACATCACCGTGCTCTGCAGACCCCGCTTCGATCATCTGCCGAGCAAGTTCTTGCGTCGAGGCAAGTTCATCATATTGGTGAATGTTCCACATAGTGCAAAATTAAGGAAGTAAACCGGATACAAAAACTAATCTCATTTAATTTTTCCCTAATCTATGCGGTTATAACTATCCTATGTACGTTTATAAATTTGGCGGAGCCACAACACGTTCGATTCGCGGACTTGAATCTCTGGTTACTATCATCGCTGATACGCACCAGAGCGAATCCAAGAAGCTTCGTCGCTCACATGTTCGCGGACTACCGGGGCTTGTCGTTGTCGTCTCTGCTATTGGTCATACGACACGCCGACTCCGCAGTATCGCCGAAGATGCCGAGGACGGGAAAGCGCTGATTGCAGGTGAGACTCTCCAACGCATTCTTAATCGGCATATTGATCTTGCAGAGTCGCTTGAGCTCTCTGATGAGATCTATATTCGTACCCGCTCCAAACTTGATAAGATAACCAGCAATGTCTCAAAACTTGTGGAGGGAGTTACTATCACTCGCGAACTCTCTCGCCGCACGCTCGATAGTTTTCTTGCCGCAGGGGAAGGATTCTCCTCTATACTTATTTCTGCTCTTCTTGAAGATAGAGGCATCCAAGTCGTGCTCGCTGACGCTCGGAAGTTCATTATCACCAATGGTGAATTTGGCAATGCTGCACCGAACCTTGATGAGATAACCAAACGAGCGAACGCTGAACTAGTCCCGCATCTTGAAGAGGGTTCTGTCATTTTGACACAAGGATTTATCGGCGCGACGATGCAGGGCGAGACGACAACGATGGGAAGCGAAAGCTCTGACCTCACTGCAACATTACTCGGCACTGCGCTCGGCGCAAAGGAGATAGTTATCTGGAAGACAGTACCCGGCATCTATACCGCTGACCCAGAACTCATAAAAACTGCAAAGCCGATACGTCATCTATCATTTGAAGAAGCTGATGAAATGGGTCGTCGCGGCGTTCGCGCGCTCTACCCGAAAGTAGCAAAGCCGTTACTTGAAAAACATTCTGACGCAACGATACGCGTAACCGCACCGCTCAAGAAAGCACATCGCGGCACTATCGTCACCGAAGCTGTCGGAGTTATCCGTTCGCCGAAACCGATCGCACTTGCGTTAGAGACGAATATCACAACACTTTACATCAAACGACCGAAGGAAGAGTACTTAAGCGGCGCGCCACATTCGGATGAGACACTTCTGTTCGCGGCAGAGACGATACCGTCTTTTGCATTTAAACGAGCATACTATTATTGGGCAAGTGATACGGAGATTACGCTCTCCATCCGCCGCGACGAGAAACGCGGGCTTATCCGCGCCTTAAAAGATGCGGGGTATAAAGTAGAAGAAGAAAAACCCCTCGCCGCGCTCTCGCTTCTTGTTCGTTACCGCGAAGCATCACAGGACTTGTCTGCAATCCGTGAACGAATGCTCCGTACACTACGTGGGTTTCCGGTGCGTGCTGTTTTTCCCGTTGAATCGAGCATTATTGCACTCGTCGATGAAGTACGAGCCGAAGAAGCACTGCGAAAACTACACCGCGAATTTTTCGAGTAACCTGTAAGGGAGCAGATAACGCGGAACACTTTCCGAATATCCTTGTTTTCTATCTCCCTTTTTGTGGATAATTCAACATTAACAAGATTTTCGCATGTTTACAGTTTTAGTAGTACTAATTATCATTCTTTGCATCCTTCTTTCGCTTGTTGTTTTGGCTCAAGCGGCTAAGGGTAATGGTCTTGCAGGCGGACTAGGTGCACCGGGTTCTGTCGGTACGATGTTCGGCGTTCGCCGTGCTTCGGACTTCTTGACGAAGGCAACCATCGTAATCGCAGCAATTTTTATGCTGTTCTCGATTGCTGTAAACCGTCTTTTCTTACCGACAAGCACGGGACAGATCGTTAATCCGTTGCGTGATGGTCCGGCTCCGGTTCAATCAATGCCTGGTGGACAGCCGCAGGCAGTGCCACCTGGAGCGCAGTCAGCTCCGGTTCAGGTTCCGACTCCTGCACCTCCGGCAAAGTAACTGGTATCTTTTTAGATGTTTATCAAAAGGCAGGGTATCCCTGCCTTTTTGGTTTTTGGAGAGGAATCTGTGATCGTGGAATGTCTCCCCCACTTTCACTGTTGATTTTGTAGCTCTAACGCGAGCCGTCTCACCCAACTGTCTGTGTTGTTCCTTACCCAGAAAAAAGGAGAAGATCATGCGTACATTTGTACTCGGTATCCTTACCGTTTTACTCGTTGTCCCCGCTACACTTTTTGCGGCACGACTTAAGATATATTCTTACCCCAAACAGATAGCCCCCGGACAAATGGCTGTCATCATTTTTGAGAATCCGAACCTCGAAGAAACCATTGATCGCTCAAGCTGCACTGCCGAAAAACTCTTGTCCTGGATAAAACAGGATATACCGATTCTTCGTATTGAACAAAAAGGCAAGCAGATCTTTACTTCGCTTGGCTCATATAAGACACTCGGAGATTCTGCAATGGCTACCTTTATGGTACCAACGACACTTGTTGAAGGTGATGCGACACTTTTTATCTTGAATGATAGAGATGCGTCCGTGCCGTATAAGTTTGTGGTCTCATCTACCGCAGAAGTTAAACTCCATCGTATTGATGGTACTATCAAACCTCTCGAAAAACTTAGAGTTGTCGGCGAAGGATTTCTTCCGTCAACGATGGTTGACCCAACGAATATTATCACCGAGCTTGACCTGAATGTCGGTTACAACAAAATGTCCAAATCAGAGCAATACACATTGCTCAATAGACGTATTCAGACAGATTGGGACCGCGTCGTGACTGGTAACTTCCTCTTCATCGAGCAAAACGGAAAACAGTGGCGCATCTTTGTCGAGAGCTGCGGCATGGCTCCCGGCGGTCTTGCTCTCGAGTTCACCGCTCCGCCTGATCTCAAACCCGGCACTGCAAACCTATCTATGATGATTCGAAAAGACAAAGTGGAGTACGCAAGAAGCGCACCGCTAACGGTGAATGTTCAATAGGAATAAATATTTTCTATTTACAGCAAGTGCTATTCTCGTTATAGCACTTATTGTTTATGGCTCTCCGCTTGGTGCATGTTCACGTGTAGCCACCACCTCCAAAAGCCGCTGAACTCCTTGCCACAAGCGGCAACCATGTCAAGACAGCCATCGTCATGCACAAGAAAAACGTATCACCCGACGAAGCAAAAAAGCTTGTTGAAAGCGCTGATGGATTTGTTAAGAGGGCGATAAAG
>JAYUZC010000317.1:0-4232 GCA_043752045.1 Bacteroidota bacterium
CTATACTCTTAGGAACAACCGTTCAATTACAGAATGTATCCCTGAACCCAACTCGAATAAGGTTCTTATCTATCTTGCAACAATGTGATTTAGTAGTTACAATCACCAACAAGCGAAGTAACTGGGGAGAGGATTACGGAGACATTGAAGTTGATGGATCATCGTTTACCGAAATAAGTCAATATAACTTCTCGGATGAAGACGTTTCACTATGTGTTGATGAGTTGCCATTAATCGCTGTGCTTGCATCGCAAAGTATAGGGACAACTACTATTCGCAATGCTTCGGAGCTTCGCAACAAGGAGTCAGACAGAATATCAGCAATCTGTGAAAACCTAAAAGGCTTCGGTGTTGCTTGCGAAGAATATGAAGATGGATTCTTAATTACTGGCAGAGCAGATATTGATGGCGGAACCGTCAATACATTTGGTGACCATCGCATTGCGATGGGATTTTCGCTTTTAGGGCTTGTTTCAAGCAAAGAGGTAACTATTCCCGACGCTGAGGTTGTTTCTATCTCTTTCCCGGCATTCTTTGAACAGCTTTCACATTTTATTGGGAATTCAAGAGTACAGATACACGAAATATGATCTTAAAAGCAGCGCTTCTCGGAAAAGAACTATCGAAGAGCATTTCTCCTCAAGTCCATGGTTACATTTTTGATGTCCTCAAAAACAAACTCAATTCATCCTACAAAGAGTTTGACTATTCGAGCGTTGAGTGTTCATCAGAAGCAGACCTGAAGTCGTGTGTCGGTTCTGCTTCGCTAAAAGGTTTTCATGGCGCGAATGTAACGACACCATACAAGAAACAAGCAGCTTCGCTTGCATCTATCAGATATGGAGCAACGGCGCAGATTGAATCAGCAAATTCATTACTCTTTCATCAGACGATCATCAAAGCTGCTTCGACTGACGGAGCTGGCCTCTTCTCCTCGCTTCTACGTGAACATCCTGAATTCAATCTTGAGAATTATCATTTAGTCCTGCTCGGCGCGGGGGCAACAGCAAAGGCAGTGGTCTATGCACTCTGCACAAAGTGGATGCCGATGTCGCTTACCATTGTTAATCGCACAAAATCCGAAGCAGATAAACTTGCAGAGTTTTGTATAGCAGAGTCACCGGGACCAACGGTTCGCGTACTTGGCTATGAAGAACTTATCAATAACGGTTTTGCTTCGAATCATCGTCTTATCATACAGGCAACCCCTGTAGGTAATGTCTCACATCCTGGCAACCTTATCGAAGGTTTTGGATGGCATGAGACAGATTTTGCTGTTGACCTAACATATAACCCAATTGATACACTCTTCTTGAAGCAAGCGCGCGAAGCAGGAGCAAAAACTCATGACGGACTTGGGATGCTTATCGAGCAAGCTGCATTTAGTCAGTACTACTGGATGAGATCAGAATTGCCGGAGACATCACCGCTCTCTGATGATGAGTACTATCAGATAAAACAACGCGCTGCACTTTTACTGCAATAAATGGGACTACTTCGATACCTTACTGCCGGAGAATCACACGGTGAAATGCTTGTCGGGATACTCGACGGTATGCCCGCAGGGCTTTCTCTGATTGCTGAGCGTGATATTGATCCAATACTTGCCGATCGTCAAAAAGGGTATGGTCGCTCGCGTCGGCAACAGATCGAGAATGATAAAGCGAAGATACTATCAGGTGTTAGGTTCGGAGTTACGACAGGCGCGCCGATAGCTATTCTCATCGACAATAAGGACTGGGCAAATTGGAAAGAGAAGATGGCGGTTGCAGGTGACCCGCCGATTGACCTCAAGCGTGTCACAATTCCTCGTCCCGGGCATGTTGATCTTGCAGGTGCAATCAAGTATGGGCATACGGATGATATTCGTAATGTATTTGACCGTGCAAGTGCGAGAGAAACTGCAATGCGTGTTGCTCTTGGTGCAATTGCTAATACTCTCTTATCAACCATTGGTGTTACCTCCCTTTCATTTGTAAGAAGTATAGGAAGCGTTCAGACTGATATTGTAGTCTCAAAGGAATCAATAGAATCTATTGAGAACTCACCCGTAAGATGCCCTGACGCAAAAGCTGAACAAGAGATGATGTCTCTGATTGATGAAGCTAAAGATAAGCAAGATACACTTGGAGGAGTAGTTGAGGCAGTGTTTACGGGGCTTCCAATCGGTGTAGGGAGTGCAATGCAATGGGATAGAAAGCTTGACGGGAAACTTGCTGAATCTCTGATGAGTATTCAGGCAGTGAAATCAGTTGAAATAGGCGGCGGAAAAGATACAGCATTTGCATTTGGCTCGGCTGTGCATGATGACATTATTGTACCAGAAGGAAAGATAGCTCGTTTGAGTAATAATGCTGGTGGTCTTGAGGGTGGGATGTCAAACGGCGAGCCGCTCGTCCTTCGTGTTGCAATGAAGCCCATCTCAACGCTGATGCAGCCGCTTCCGTCGGTTGACCTTGCAACAATGACTCCTGCTAATGCTCACATTGAGCGAAGTGATGTTTGTGCTGTTCCAGCACTTTCGGTAATAGTTGAGAATGTTGCTGCACTCACAATAGCAGATGCACTGCTTGATACATTCGGTGGTGATACACTTAGTGAACTTCAGGATAGAATAGAAAAGCGGAGGAAAGCTATTTGACCTGGCGCGGGCGACATATTTATCTATGGGGTTTGCCTGGTTCAGGAAAATCGAGCATCGGGAAAGAACTTGCCCGTCTTCTCAAAAAGAGCGGATACGGCTTTATTGACCTCGATGAGATGATAGTCGAACGTGCCGAAATGTCAATCGCTGATATTTTCGACAGCGCGGGTGAAGATGCATTTCGTGAACTTGAAACACTCTGCCTTACCGAAATTGCACAATTTGCATTTGAACAAAAACCGCTCGTTATCGCAACAGGCGGAGGCACTCCGCTTCGAGATGTGAACCGAGCAATCATGCGCGGCTCCGGTGTAACAGTATGGATAGATGTAACAGCCAAACATGCGACAAAGAATGTCATTCATGGTTTGCTTATGGGGGAGACCCGACCACTCTTGCGTACGGCAACCCCAGAAGAACTACAGGAGAAGATACGCTCATTACAAAATGACCGCAATAAATTTTATGAAGAGGCAATGCTTCATTTTGTAACGCGAAGCCAAAAAGGTGACGAACATACTCAAGTTGAGCTTGCTGACGAAATGCTTAAGGCATTTGACCAAATGTCGAAGCGAATACTTATGCGTCCACGTTTCGAGGTATTTCGCGTTCAGTCTGCATTCGGTGCTTATCCAGTCTCTATTGGAAGTGGCATTGCTGCACAAGAGCTTTCATTTGCTGCTCGTGAAAAGAAAGCAGGGAAGATAGTCGTTGTTTCCGACGACAATATCACAAAGGAATACATCCCAAAATACTTTCAGCAAGTTATCAAAGAAGCACGTAAAGAGCTTGATATTATTCATATATCTATCAAAGCCGGAGAGCAGAGTAAGAACTTTGAGACTTTGCAAGAAATACTTGCAGCGTTTTCACGAATCGGCATAAAAAGAAAAGAAGATATTGTCGTATCACTCGGTGGCGGTGTAGTTAGCGATATTACAGGTCTTGCGGCAAGTATGTATATGCGTGGCTTACCCATTATCCATATCCCAACTTCGCTTATCGGTCAGCTTGATGCAGCACTCGGGGGGAAGACGGGGATTGACCACAACGGCATTAAAAATCTCATAGGGACATTCTACCCTCCGAAACAAGTAATTGTTGATCCGCTCTTTTTAAAAACTCTTCCAAAGCGTGAACTTCATGCCGGACTTGCCGAGGCACTGAAATATGGGCTTATCTCTTCACCCGAATTATGGGCAACACTTTCAAAATCTATCCGCAGGTTACTTCGTGGATTTGACCAAGGGTATGAGATACTTGTCCGTGATGCTGTCCGTGAGAAGATACGATTCATTGAATGGGATGAATTCGAGCGTACGAGCGGTGCGCGTGAACTTCTGAATTTCGGGCATTCGTTTGGTCATGCCTTTGAGGCAGTCAATGGATTCAGTAAACTGCTTCATGGCGAGGCAGTTGCGCTTGGGATGCGCGCGGCGTCTTACCTCTCGATGGAAATGGGTCTTCTTTCGGCTGAATCTTGGCGTGAAGTCGAACAAACACTTGGACGACTGCCAATACCATCCGATGTACAACTTGATACGAATAAAGTACTACAACTTATGGGGCATGATAAAAAGCAAAAACG
>JAYUZC010000318.1:0-4232 GCA_043752045.1 Bacteroidota bacterium
AACTCGTCGGAGTCATCATCTACTTCCTCTTCGGTAAAGGAGAGAACTACCTTCGCCTGAAACTCCCTTTCAAACTCAACACCGCATCTATCGCAGATAAATATGCCTTTTGCAGTGAGGGTTAGATTGAAGTCAAGCTGTTCGCCGATGACTAATTCCCCTGCTACGGAAATATCTCCGACAAACGGCTGTAGCTCGAGAAGTGCCGTATCAGCTTTCAAGTGTACAGGATATTGCCCATCTTTTAGTCCGCGAACTCTGTACTTTATAATGTTCCTCATGGGATGAAAAACAGTCATTCTCACGAAATAATCACCCGAGGTGATTGAATCCCGTAATTTTGCCAAAGTGCGTTACGAACTATTTCTTGCAAAACGATATGCCTTCTCAAGGCGGTCGCAGAATTTCATTACCATTATCAGTGTCATCTCGACGCTCGGTATCATGGTCGGTGTCGCTGCGCTAATCTGTGTGCTTTCTGTTTTCAATGGCTTCTCGAAGGTCGTAACGGATATACTCGTCAGCTTTGACCCGCACATCAGGATAACTGCCGTTCAAGATACTACCCGTTCTTTTGAAGAAGCATTTTCCATCAGCAATACCAATGAGGTCATCAAAAAACTATCTGGCATTGACGGTATTAAGTCTGTCGCACCTGTCATCAAGAGCAAGGCAGTTCTGGTCCACTATACCCTACCGAAGGTGGCAAGTGTTATTGCGATTGACGAGAACGAAGTTGAGAAGGTGTCGGGGATGTCGAAGGTGGTCAGTTCAGGGGAGATGGTACTTGATTCCGAAAGTATTCTACTCGGACAACTTCTTGCCGACAACCTTGCTATTATCCCCGGCGATACGATTGAAGTATTCAGTCCGTCAGGGATGGAGAGAATCCTGACCGAACCAGTTGAGCCGAAATCGCGTCGTCTAATTGTACGAGGTATCTTCGCTACCAATAATCGTGATTACGATATGCAGAATGCATACGTCTCGCTCGCTACCGGCAGAGACCTCTTTGAGATACCGAAAGAAGCAGCAACAAGCATTGAGATTCGGCTTGAAGACATTCAGGAGTCAATACCTACTAAAGCTGAGATAGAAAAGATATTACCAAAAGATAAGTACACGGTTCAAACATGGTTCGATCTGCATACCGACCTATACAATGTCATGGATATGGAGCGGTGGATTGCATTTGCAATTCTTATCCTTATCGTCGCAGTTGCATCGTTCAGCATCTTTAGCGCACTGACGCTTACTGTCTTTGAAAAGAAGCGCGACATCGGATTACTCTCTGCTCTCGGAGCAGAAACCAGTAATATCCAACGAGTATATCTCTATCAAGGACTTTTAACAGGCGTATCGGGTGTATTCCTTGGATGTGTGATAGGGCTTGGTATTGTTTATTTACAGCAGGAGATAGGATTCTTTAAGCTCGATACAAGTGTCTATATCATACCTGCACTGCCTGTTGAATTAAAGTTATCTGATTTTCTATGGGTCAGTATTGGTGCATTGATACTTGTTTCGCTTGCAGCGATCTATCCAGCAAAACAAGCAGCGAAAGTACGCCCCGCAGAAGCATTGAAGTGGGAATAATTATGCAAGAATTACTTAAAGTACAAGCATTAACAAAACGATTCGCATTCTCCGGTTCGGGAGTTGTGGATGTATTCCATGACGTTTCATTTTCAGTTAATATCGGCGAAGTCGTTACGCTTACCGGTCCCAGTGGCTCGGGGAAAAGCACATTACTCAACATCATTGGTACGCTTGATACACCGACATCAGGCAACGTACTCTTAGAGAATGAAGACCTTGTCAAGCTCTCGCCGAAAGAACTTGCTTCACGACGCAACAAAAAGATTGGGTTTATTTTTCAGTTTCATCATCTGCTCCCCGAATTTACAGCGATCGAAAATGTCGCTATGCCAGCTCTGATAGCAGGTGAAGATAAAGAGACAGCTACAAAGAAAGCAAAGCAGCTACTCGAAGAAGTCGGGCTTGGTTCACGTCTTGAGCATCGCCCTGCAGAGTTATCAGGTGGCGAGGCACAGCGTACGGCTGTTGCAAGAGCATTCATTATGAATCCTGCTATTGTTCTTGCCGATGAACCGACAGGTAATCTTGATCTTGAAAACAGCAATAAACTTTTCTCGCTGATATTAGACCTCTCGAAGTCAAGGAATCAGACGTTCCTTATCGTAACGCACAACGCTGATCTTGCAGAACGTGCTACACGCCGACTGCATCTTGAAGGCGGAATATTGCACCAGTGATAAATACAAAGGGAACGGCGTAACGACCGGCAGGGTTTTCAACACGTTATTAATAACAAAAGGTAATGGCAACACAACGTCCGCAAACTCGTCAACGTACAACAACAACTAAGAGCAGCACGAAGGTATCTTCTGTTCGCCCTTTTCAGATGCCCTTCGAGTCGAAGAACATCATGATTATTCTTGGCGGTATTGTTCTCATTACACTTGGGTATTTCCTTATGTCTTCGGATGAAGTTATGGGCTCGATGGCACTCAATGTCTCCCCTATTATCTTACTTCTTGGGTATTTGGTAGTTATCCCGTTCGGCATCATGTATGGTTCAAAGGGAGCTAAGAAAGCAGAGAACGCTACACCGGAGAATTCCTAAGTATTACTCTCCCCTCTAGAGAATACTTCCAATAAATTTACTGTGATCCTTTTTTGAGAGCGTTCGATACGAACGAATTCTGGGCTGTTTCTATGAACGAGTCTTTCTTCCCCATCCGGTAAACCAATCGAGATAATATTACCGCTTGGCAGTTCTAGTACCTCGGTCACTACCCCAATTTCAGAACCAGTCTTTTCGTCGATCGCCTTCATCCCGATAAGCTCATCAGCATACGCTTCATTATCAGGGAGTGGTAAGCGTTCTGATTCATCTATGACTATCTCGAATCCCCTTAGCGCATCTGCTTCGTCACGATTATTGATCTCGGCAAACTTGATGATCAGTCCATTGGCACTGTTGCGGACTTTTTCAAGTGTCAGTATTTGCTCGGTCTTCCCTTTTACTCGCACTGTCTTGAGTATTGCGAAGCGCGAATCATCAAAGGTATAACTTTGCGCCGTTACTTCGCCGCGTACGCCATGGGGCTTCCGAATCCGAGCTATGGTAATATCAGCCATATTGTTTAAAATACAAAAGCCCCGAGGATTCGGGGCTTATTGTGAATATCATTCAAATTACACTACTGCCGGAGCTTCAGCCGCAGGTGTTTCAACAGCCGCTTCTGCGACTGGTGTTGCTTCAGCTGGTGCCTCGGCAACGACTTCTGCTACCGGTGCTGCTTCAGCTGGTGCCTCTGCAACGACTTCAGCAACTGGTGCTTCCTCAACAACCGGAGGGGCTGCTGCTGCTGCAAGAGCATCTGCCTTTGCTTTTTCTTCAGCTTCTTTCTTTTTACGAGCAGAATCTTTCTTGGCTACGATTTTGCGAGCTTCTGAAGAATCTCTGTTCTCTTTCCAGGTATTGAAAATTTCTTCAGCGCGAGCCGGCTCAATCTTCTTTTTATCGAGATGCCACTTCAAAAGAATACCTTCTTTTGATAGGAGCGAGCGGACTGTGTCGGTTGGCTGTGCGCCAACTTTGAGCCAGTACATTATGCGCTCTTCGTTGAGGTCAAGAACTTTATTAGTTTCGTTCGTCGGGCGGTACTGTCCGAGCGCTTCGATGAAGCGTCCGTCACGGCGTGAACGGCTGTCTGCCGCGATGATCTTGTAGATAGGAAGCTTTTTACGCCCCTGCTTTGCTAAGCGAAGTTTAACCATAGTTGTTTATGTTTTAATGAGTTACTGAACTTGAGAGGATGTCTGCCGGGGCGCCGAACTATGGAAGCCCATTAGCAGAGTCTCTTAAATGTGGGGCGTATAACAACCAACATGGCAAAAGATTTCCCTAAACGAGCATTTCAGCCGTGATCTGCGTCATTTCATTGAGCCGCGAAAGTGTCCTGCGGTACTTCTTCGTATCGCCACCATTCATGATTGTATGATGGAAAATCGAGGAAAGCGGCACATCTGAGGAGACAACAATAGCTATATTATCATCATAGCATTTATCGATAAAATATACAAATCGGAGTGCCTCATGGGGATGTGTAAACTCTGAAAATCCGGAAACAACGAATGCATTGACAGAAGATAGTAAAGTCCTGATTTTCATCGGATGAGCCGAAGAAAGCAAGTTTTTCAGG
>JAYUZC010000319.1:0-4230 GCA_043752045.1 Bacteroidota bacterium
GCTATCATTACTGATGTTGAGAAGAAGGTCACTGTCATGCCCGCTTCAGGTAATCAGATAGTAGACCCCGATATAGTCGGGAAATTTTTCTATCTATCCTTTTATTATACTACAACACTTCCTGAATCAAGATCTAAGGCAGTGTGGCATGTGACAGGCGATGGACTTGATACTACGTTCACCAACAATAGCTCTTTCGGTTTCTATGTCGGAAAGTTTGGTGCGTATCATGCCAATGTCGAAATATATGATACAAACGGCGCGTTTTGGGCAAGTAATTCTACAACCATTAATTGTATCCCACGGGAGGTATCTTCGGATATCATATCAAAAATGAATATGGTAAGTGTTTTTTTTCATTCCCCTACTCCTATCATTGCCAACCCATCTGCACAACAGAGTACGTATATTGCCGGTGTGCTGCGTTCACAAAATCGTACGAAGAAGTTTTCGCTCACTGGCTCATCGTTTGATTGCTCTTCATCAGTGGTTTCGCAGAACTTGCCAAAAGATGGATTTTTCGGTACAGATATCATGGGTACTTTCTCTCCCGATCTCAAGAGCATACAAGAATTCTCCCTTGCAGTGTATGACACATCAACGGCTCATACTGCAAAAGATTTTTTGGATAAACTTACGTTCAAGAATATCAGACTGATAAGTGTATCAAATAGCGCTGTTGTTTATGGTGTTTATAACACACCGTTTGCGGAATTTGCAAGTGCAACATCATACGGTGACGGCGGCAAAGGGATATATGATTATGATTATACCTATCAAAATTATTACCCGTTAGTTATCCAGTTTGCAAATCTCAACCAGCCATACGTATTTATCATTTTTTCCAGATCTAAATGGTAACGTCTTAAAGGCAGAAGCACCAAGGTAGACACATTACTGTTGCCTGAAGCATGAAAGAACTCATCCTTGTCGCCATTGGCGGAGCTGTGGGGTCGGTGACGCGGTATTATGCGGGACGGGCGACTGCTGCTGCTATACCTGATAAGACATTCCTCGGTACGTTCGCCATCAATATCATCGGCTCGTTTATTATTGGCGTGCTCTTCGCGAAGGTTAGCTCGCTTGGTGATGATATGTACTTGCTTGCAGCCATAGGTTTCTGCGGCGGCTTCACGACCTTCTCCGCTCTCTCGCTCGAGACCTTACGACTTATCCAATCAGGTGAAGTGATGACAGCATTCGTTTATGCAGTCGGAAGTATTGTGGTGGGGTTGGGAGCTTGTTGGGTGGGGTATTCTATCTTCAAGTAAGATTTTATTTCTTCCGAACATCGCCCATGAATGAATTCATGGGCTAATTTGTCGTCATCCACTAAAGTGGATTCCGGAGTCGGCTTCAGCCGACGGCGACAGAGTAGCCCACGACACATTCGCGTCACTCAGTGCAAGCTTCAATCGTGGACGATGGTTCGGAATCTAAGATGGTCTTTTCACCGCGAAGGAATGCATTTCGCCACCTCCCTTGTCACTCCCCATTTCCGCATCACGTCTTCTATCGTGTTGCATCCATCCGTATCGGCGATGACCATCATGGCGGCGAAGGTATTGGCGCGGCGTTCTTCTTGCGCTGTTCGCACACCGATCATTGAGTATGCTCCTTTCCCGGAAGCCGTATTTTCCGTCGGCGAGTAGCGCACATGGTAGAATTCATGCCAAAACACCTCATTTTCGTTGGGTGCTGTAAATTTACACATATCGTCGCTGCAATTATACGCTGTATTAATGACGATGCAATCTTGGAAGATCTGCTCCCATTCGGTATAGGAAATGAGCATCCTCCCCGGCATCGCAAGCGAGGGAATCCGTTTGCGGCGCGTACTTACGGGCGCGGATACGGCGTATCCCGCTTTTTTTGCAAGCATATCGGGCATCCGCACGAGGATAATATCCTCATCGGCTGCAACTTCATCTATCGTATAGCCGCGATACCTATGTTTATAGTAGTCGGCTATCTCGCGTATATCATCTGTACGTACCGGAACGAGCATTTGGGGGTGGTGCCTATCATTTACACCTTTAATATACGATAGTTTTTAGTCGGTAGTCTTTAGTCGTTAGTTGGTGAGGTGCGGAATGAAAATTCGATACATATGCGTTAGATATACATGAGCGATACAAAGCAATTTATTGTCGATGAATCCGGCGCTATTAAGAGCGTTGTGCTTGACTATGATATCTATCGTAAAATGGAAGAACTCATCCTTGATGCAGGTCTCCAAAAAGCGATGGATGAAGTAGAAAACGAAGAAGAAATAAGTTTAGAAGAAGCAAAACAGCGCGTACTACTCGCACATGCTCGTTAAGTTTAAACCGACATTTCTCAAAGACCTCGAAGTATTACCTGACGATATTCATGAACGTGTCTCAACGTTCGTATTTGATACACTTCCCGCCGCTGAATCCTTACGAGAACTACAAAACATTAAACGGCTACATGGATTCAAAGATAGGTATCGATTCAAAACAGGAGATTATAGAGTCGGATTTGAGCTCCGTGATAAAGAGATAATTGTCCATCGAGTCTTACATAGAAGTAAAATCTATAGGTATTTCCCATAGCACCCAGAACACATTACACATCACTCATCACAACTTCCCTATTCATCATTCCTAATTCATCATTCATCATTTCCCCGACTGCCCACTCCCTCTCCAAGTCTTCCGGTTGAATTGTTACTCCGCCGATGTAATCGGTAAACTCTGTACACGGTAACTTGTTGAGCGGGGTTTTTGGCGGCGGGTTATCGTGTTCTTGTTTGATGTTCTCCATCATCCACTCGACATAAGGCGGCAGTGCTTTTATTTCATCGAGGACGGTTTGGTCGCCGATCGGTATCGGCTCCCCTGCATCATGCGCAAGTGCGCCGATCGCGCCGCGATGATTACGCCGGACAAGCTGCAGCCGCGGGAGACTCTCGCGCGAATAGACAAAAATCGCAATATCCAGATCCTCTTGCAGCATTGCAAATATCACATTCAGCTGTTCGCGGTGGCGCGAGGTAAGCGCTGCTTTCTCGAAGAGATTTATCACAAGCGCCTTCGCGCCTATCTCCTCGATAAGCTCACGAAGTTCTTCATACCGATTTGCAAGTGAGGCATCGGCAATGCGCATCGTTCTGATCCTATGCTCACCTTTCTCATTATCTACATTCTTTAGATGCCGACGCATCAGCGCGCTGCGGACATCCGAGTTCACCAACAGCACAGGTGCATCACGTGAGAGCTGACCGCAAAGCCGCGCGGAGTCGCTTGCGGCAAGACCTTGTTTCGGCGCAGCCAACAAATAGATGTTGCCTGTTGTATATTTGCCCGATGAAAATGCAAAATCCGGCGACTCGTCAGCGAGCCGTATGGATTCATCAAAATCTTCAACAGGAGCAGGGGGAAGTTTTACGAGTTTCATGAATTTTGGGAGTTTAATGGGTTTTAGGAGTTTGGGGAAGATTAACCGCAGAGGCGCGGAGAGCGCAGAGGAATACGCAAAGGAAAAACTGGTCACTGACCACTAGCCACTAACCACTTCCCTACAAATATACTAAATTCCTAACCCATTTGCAAGATGCCCATTCAAATTATTAAAAACTATTTTTTTCGGCGATTCCGACACAGAATCAAGGTTTTTTTAGGCAAAAATGAGGCGTAGGTGCCTATAGATCATTTCTACAGAGCAGGTTCAAACCTACCTATCTGCAATAATAAGGCACTTGACTTCTTGAAGCATCCTATTGTTAATTAGAATATCACCTCTATATATTCCTTCGGGTATAGTACGTTCAACGTTAAATGCGAATACTTTTGTATGTTCTCCGAGTGTTGTCTTGCCTCCAGAATCAATATCTTCAACTGTCCAAACACCCGTTTGAGTTGTTACGAGTGTGCTTGTTCGCATATCATACCATTTGATCGCGATAGTATCACCCATAAGCGGGTTCGCTTGCATTACGAGAACATAGATTGTATCACTTGGTGAGTACACACCGGTACGGCTATCGAGTGAAAATCGTTGCTTGTCAAGAGCGATATCCTCTTGATAAAGAATTACACTAATATCATAGCGTGCACCGCAATCTGAACGATAGTATATTCTCTCTGCCGCAGAGGCATCGCCTACAGAATACCACCGGGTACTTCGATCTTCCTTACGCTTGATCACAAGATACTCTTTCCGCGAAAGCATATCAACAAATGATTGAGCTTCCTCACATTCACC
>JAYUZC010000320.1:0-4210 GCA_043752045.1 Bacteroidota bacterium
CGACCTGAATATCCGCGCACATGCCGATACCTTCCTCGATTACATGCGCCATGAGCGCGGGGCGAGTGAGCATACGCTTCTTGCATACGGCAACGACCTCAATGAATTTATTAGCGTACTTGAAAAGAATGAACTCCATCTTCGCGGCACGCGTGATGATATTGCAGTTATTCGCAGATATATCAGAGCTATCGGTGCCGAAGACGAGAACGGCGAAAGTTTGAAAAGCGCATCGGTCGGGAGGAAGCTCGCTGTTGTGCGGTCGTTCTTGAAGTATATGGTTGCTCGCGGTATCTTTTCGTATAACGCCGCTCGGCATATCAGGTCGCCGAAAAAAGAGAAACGTCTGCCCGCCGTCACTAGCGAACGGACTATTGCAAAGGTACTTGGTAGAGAAGTAACAACCCCCGAAGAGATTCGTAATAAAGCAGTAGTGGAGTTATTGTATTCCAGCGGGCTTCGCCGCTCGGAGCTTTGCGGAATCAATCTCTCCGATATTGATTTACAAAAGAGAGTAGTTCGCGTAACTGGCAAGGGAAACAAGCAGCGCATCGTCCCGATAGGAGATGAAGCCGTTGCATCGCTTACGAAGTACCGTGAAGAACGCTCCAGATGGAATGTGATAACCGACCGCGAAGCACTCTTTCTCCTGCGCAGCGGCAAACGTATCACACCACGCATGATACACTATATAGTACAAAAAATGTTTGTTGGGACAAGCGATACCGACGCACCTCACCCGCATATGCTCCGCCACTCGTTCGCGACACATCTTCTTGATAGAGGAGCGGAGATACGCGCAGTACAGGAAATGCTCGGTCACTCTTCGCTTGCGACAACACAACAATACACTCATTTAACGATAGACCGATTAAAGAAGGTCTATGACTCTTCTCACCCGCGAAGTGACGAAGAATAACAAAGAAAGGAAACAGAGACTATGAATATCAATATAGCGAATAGACATGAATCCGGTACCAATGGTATTCGGACATATATCGAGACAGAGCTTAATTCATTAGGCGAAAAATATGAGATATTGGATGCACATGTTATTTTAGATCAGGATGGTCATACACACCTAGAGTATGTCGCAGAGATAATACTTCACGTCAAGGGAGCAAAACTTCTTGCGAAGGAAGTATCAGATGAAATAGGAAAATCAGTTGATATGGCGATAAAGACACTCGATAAGCAGCTCAAGAAACATAAAGAAACCCATTTTGCATCGCAGGAGTTAAAGCGACACGTAGTAGCAAAGTAACATGCCCGAACAACAGCAGCCGGGATGGCTCAATCATAAACCTCTTCGCAAAGAGGCGATCACCACTCGGTATTTTTACGAGCACATGAAAGGTCGTTTCAAGCTGCGTATCGTCGCGGGCGAAGAGGGGTTTGACCGGAAAATGACAGACAAAAATCTGCATCGCCCGGGCTTGGCGCTTGCGGGGTATGTTGAGCTTTTCACTCATCACCGTCTGCAAGTTTTTGGCAATACAGAAATTTACTATCTTCGCTCCTTGGATATTGAGGAGCGAAAAAAAGCAGTCGAGAACATTGCTGCATTCGAGATACCATGTATCGTTGTCACGAGCGGCAATGAGTTCGGACCCGAAGTACTTGCGATCTTTGAAGAGCATAACATCCCAGTACTCTATACCTCAATAGAGACAACGCAAGCCATATACCTTATCACCGATTTCTTTGACGACCAATTCAACCTCCATACATCGCTTCACGGCTCGTTCGTGGATGTGTATGGTGTTGGTATTCTTTTTGTCGGGAAATCCGGAGTCGGCAAGAGCGAGGTTGTGCTTGATCTCCTTGAGCGTGGTCACCGGCTTGTTACCGACGATGTAACCGTTGTTACGAAAAAAGGTGAAGGCATCCTGATGGGTTCAGGTACAGAGATGGGCGAACACTTTATGGAAATTCGCGGACTTGGAATAATCAATGTCCGCGAGATGTTCGGTATCCGCGCTATTCGTTTCCAGAAACGCGTAGAGGTCATTGTTGAGCTTGAGGTTTGGGATAAAGACACGGTCTATACCCGTACCGGACTCGATGAATCAACAGTGAATGTGCTCGATGTCGAGGTGCTTCGTGTGAAGCTGCCTATCTTACCGGGCAAGAACATCACTGTTATCTCGGAAGTTATCGCACTCAACTATCTTTTGAAGCATTACGGATATGATGCTTCACAAGAACTTGCAAAAAAGATTGAGAAAAAGATCGCATTGAACCTGAAGGATTCCGGTACGAACGAACGCGGCATCCCGTACTTTGAACATGATTTTGAATAACCAACTCACTACAAACAAGAAATGAAATCACTCTTATCCTTACTACTCACAGTTGCAATTTTCTCGTCCATCGGTTGCGGCGGCGGAAGCGGCAGTCCGGGCGCATCAGGCCTCTCGACAAAAAACAATGTCGTTTGGCATCAGCTTTCCGATATAGAACGCCTCAACCCATATACTTCGACAGATGCGAACGCCTCATACATCCAACAGAAGATATGGGAGCCATTGAACTTCCAACACCCGCAAACATTAGAGCTAATGCCAGGGCTTGCAAGTTTACCCGAAGAGAGTGAAGACCATCTGACCTATACCTATACAATGGATCCGCGTGCAAAGTGGTCAGACGGGAAGCCGGTCACTTCAGCTGACGTCATCTTTAGCTTTAAAGCTGCGATGAACCCAAAGGTAGTAAACTCACAGGCGCTTCGTAATTATTTAATGACGATAGACAGTACCTACAACCCCGACGGCGATCTGACTAAGGTTGCGTTTAAACTTTCAAAGCTCTATTATGATGCAAAGAATGTCCTTGGTGGGGGCTATGTCCTTATCCTTCCCAAACATATCATGGACCCAACCAACTTAACAGATAAATACTCATGGGCTGATGTGCATACGTTAGAAACAAAAAATCCTGCAGTAAAAGAATTTGCGGTGTGGTTTGAAAAGCCAGAGATAGCTCGCGATGCAAAATATCAGATAGGTTCAGGTCCGTATGTCTTTAAGGAGTGGGTAACGTTTAGCCACATTACTATAAAGCTTGATCCAAATTATTGGGCAAAGGATATTGCATGGTCAGAAGCTTATCCTGATGAACTTATTTTCAAAACAATCAATGACCAAAATGCTGCACTGACAGCCCTCAAAGCAAAAGATATTGATCTTATTGATGGTCTCAAGCCAGACCAGTTTCTAGCATTAAATACAGAGCAGCAGCCGCATCTACGCAAGGAACGCTTATTCTATAACGCTTATACATACATCGGTTGGAATAACAAAAATCCTCTTTTTACAGATAAGAATGTACGTAAAGCACTTACAATGCTTATTAACAGGGAAGAAATACTGAAGTCTGTAATGAAAGATCTTACTCGTTATAATGATGGACCTATCATGTTCACTCAACCGAACTATGATTCAACGATAAAGCAGGTTCCATTTAATACAGAACTCGGAAAAAAAATGTTGGCAGATGCGGGTTGGTCTGATACTGACGGTGATGGTATCCTTGATAAAGTCATTAATGGGAAGAAAACACCGTTTAAATTTATCTTCCAAGTAAATGCAGGCAATGAAACACGAAAACAGGTGCTCCTGGTTATTTCTGAGCGACTCCGTAAAGTTGGTATTACAGCGGAAGTATCTCCACTCGAATGGTCTGTGTATTTAGAGAATATCAAGTCACATAATTTTGATGTAGAGTACGGTGCTTGGAATGGTAACGCAACCGAGGATGATATCTATCAGCTTTGGCACTCATCTCAAGCCAAGAACAAAGGGTCGAATCATATATCATTTGTTAATGCAGAATTAGATCAAATACTGTCTGATTATCGTGTTGAATTTGATAAGCAAAAGCGAGCAGCACTCTCAAAACGTATACAGGAGATATTTGCAGAAGAATGTCCTGTATCCTTCCTTTTTGCAGGTCCATCGTATATCGGCATGTCGAACCGTTATGATAACGTCGAGTTCTTCCGTCAGCGTCCGTGCTTTGATATTCGTTACTGGATGGTCAAAGGTTCTGGGGTGAGAAAAGCTCCCAACGCAGTCCTGATGGGCGGTGCATAAGTTTTTATAGAAAATAAGAATGTTGCCAGTGATAATGTCACTGGCAACTAACCACTGATCACTAACCACTTTTACTTTATGTTCAAGAAACACTTCATCTATCTCTCGCTTCTTGC
>JAYUZC010000321.1:0-10395 GCA_043752045.1 Bacteroidota bacterium
GACAAAAACAAGATCGACACTCCTCTCCGAGCTATCATTACGAATGAAATAATGCGTTTCTATCTTAGCAGGATTCTTTTCGGCTGCTGGTCGGAGGTCGAGCGTCAGATTCTCACGTTCAATGTGAAGCTTACGAAGTTCGCCAGATGGCTCGCCGGTTCTGTCGCCTGAACGCATCGGGTTTGCCATATTGGCAAATGAAGGGGTTGCTACAAGAAACGAAAGGATAATGAAAAGCCGTATATTCATACTTGCGAAAATACGGCTTCGCCGAAGAAGAAGCAATAAATTACATCAATAACATCTGCACAATGGCTACACCTAAAAACGTAACGAGTGAGTAACCTGCATAGAGAAAGAGGAGTTTGTTCGGACGTCCTTCGTAAGCAACATTCATACCTGTCATAGTAAAAGCAAAACCAAGCCAGCACATAAATGCTACCATACATGCATCACCTATCGTCACTGCGTTAAGCGATGTGAGGACGCAATTCATGACATACGAAAGCACAAAGGAAAGGATAATAGATATGGTGAGTGCCTTGCTCGAGCCTGCTTTTGCTTTTTCTTCTGTCATCCCGACAAGCTGCATCCAGTCCTTGCCAAAAAGTGGTCCATACCAAAGGAATCCGACAACCATCGGGACGATTCCTGCAACTAAAAATGCGACGAGATTGAGTTCATGTGTAAACATAAGCGTAGTAAGGGTTAGTGAAAGTCTGTGCAAAGATAAGCATTAATTCAGTGAAATCCAAACCCTATAGAAGGAAATCATTGTGACCTGTGTTACAGTATGGTCTTTGATTCGTACGTGAAAGAAAAAAGCAAGAATGAGTAAAGGTAATATCCTCTGGGTTGACGATGAAATTGATCTGCTCACGCCGCATATAATGCTTCTTGAGCAGCGTGGCTATAGCGTCAGGACTGCTACCAACGGCGCTGATGCCATTGCTTTGCATAATGAATCCCCTGCCGATCTCATCTTCCTCGATGAAATGATGCCCGGTATGGGTGGACTGGATACTCTCATCGAAATCAAATCGAAAACTCCCGCTACTCCTATCGTGATGGTAACCAAATCCGAAGAGGAAGACCTGATGGAGCAGGCAATTGGAAAGAAGATCTCTGATTATCTAACAAAGCCGGTAAATCCGACGCAGGTCCTTCTTGCAGTGAAGAAATTTCTCGAAGGAAAACAGATCCAAAGTTCTGCAGTATCGAGAGACTATACCCAGGAGTTTGCTAAGATGTCTCGGGAGTTGATGAATGCGTCTTCTGCAAAAGACTGGATAGAGTTGTATTCCAAACTTGTGGCATGGGAGTTCGAACTTGACATGCATCCTGAAACGGGACTCGATGAAACTCTGATGAATCAGAAGAAGGAGATGAACGCCGAATTCTCAAAGTTCTTCGAAAGAAATTATAAGAGTTGGGTGAATACTATCTTCACCAGAGATAATGAAAATAATCGTCCTGCACTGTCTCCTGATGTAACCGAGGAGTGGGTTCTACCGCATCTAAATGACGGTAAGAGTAACGTTGTCTACTTCGTCATCGATTGCATGCGTCTTGACCAGTGGCTCTTGATGGAGCATGAGTTGCAGTATATGTTCAAAGTAACGAGGGATTATCATTTCGGTATCATCCCATCTGCTACGCCGTATGCAAGAAATTCTATCTTCAGCGGGCTGTTCCCTGCGGAGTTCGGGAAACACTTCCCTGATACTTGGAGCGGCGGGGACGATGAACATTCGCAGAACAAAGACGAGGCGCAGATGCTGAAGATGCTTCTTGAAAGGAAGAACATAAAACTTCGCAATGAATTGAAGTACATCAAGATCATTGATAGAGATTTCGGAGCAGGCATTGCAAAAGATATTACATCGCATGCTAAGAATCATCTGACCGCCATCGTCGTGAACTTCGTCGATATGTTGGCTCATACCAGAAGCGATTCGCCTGTCTTGAAGGAAATTGCGCCGAATGAAAGAGCGTACCGTTCTTTGACAAGATCGTGGTTCATGCATTCGAGTCTCTATGATATGTTCAGGACTCTCTCGACCATCCCTAACCTGAAGATCGTCGTAACCACCGACCATGGCTCCATCAGAAGTTTGCGAGGCGCAAAGGTTCTTGGTGATAAGGAGACCTCGGCAAGTCTGCGATATAAGTACGGCAGGAATGTGAAAGCCGAAGATAAGCAGGCGATGCATATCAAGAACCCGGGAGAATTCAAGCTACCTAGTCGTGCCGTTACCACCAACTACATCATTGCTAAAGAAGACTACTATTTCGTCTATCCGACGGATTATCATAAGTTTCTGAACTACTATAAAGATACGTTCCAGCATGGTGGTATTTCGATGGAGGAGCTCATACTCCCGGTTATTACACTTGAAAAAAAATAATCGCAAACAAACTGAAACAAAGCACGACTATTTCAGTCTGATATGCTAAGTTAATCACCAAAATACAATATAACGAATGGATAACTCACTATGGATGTGGGTAGGTTTTAATGTTTTTGTTCTTGCCATGCTTGCACTTGATCTGGGCGTTTTTCACAAAGAAGCCCATGATGTAAAAACGAAAGAGGCGCTTGCATGGAGTGTCGTTTGGATAACTCTTGCACTCACCTTTAATGGAGCCATCTATTTTTTCTGGAATGATATTGTTCCCAATAGTACACTCTCAAATACCGAGGCAGCAACCGCTTTTTTAACAGGGTATCTCATCGAGAAGTCCCTCTCTGTAGATAATATCTTCATTATTGGGCTGATATTCAGCTATTTTGCAGTACCCAAACTCTACCAACACCGTGTTCTGTTTTGGGGAATACTCGGAGCGCTTATCATGCGTGGATTAATGATTTGGCTCGGTGCTGCGCTTATATCGGAGTTTCATTGGGTGATCTACATCTTTGGCGGATTCCTGATTCTAAGTGGTATTAAGATGGCTCTACAAAAAGAAATGCATATTGAGCCGGATAAAAACCCTCTTGTCAGATTATTCAAAAAATTCATGCCGGTTTCGACCGAGTACGACGGTCAGAAATTCTTTACGGTAAAAAACGGTGTGAAAATGGCAACACCACTTTTTATTGCACTCATTATCGTCGAGTTTACAGATCTCATCTTTGCAGTGGATTCTATTCCGGCAATCTTTGCTGTAACAGAAGAGCCATTCATCGTCTATACATCGAATGTATTTGCCATCCTCGGATTGCGGTCACTTTACTTCCTCTTGGCTAATGCTGTTCATAAGTTTGTCTATCTAAAGCTTGGTCTATCAGTTATCCTTGTATTTGTTGGGATAAAACTTCTCTTGACCGAAACGATGTTCAAAATTCCGACTGGTCTATCGCTTGTTATTGTAGCTGGCATCTTGATTGTCGCTATTTTTGCCTCATGGCTCAAGAATAGGCAAATCACCGAGATGAGCAATTAACTTTCCAAGAACTATCTCTGTTAAAGAAACTTCGGTCTCGTAGTTCAGCTGGATAGAACGTCAGTTTCCTAAACTGAATGTCGCAGGTTCAAGTCCTGCCGAGACCACTGTCCAAGCTTAAAGCGTAAACTTTAATGCTTAAATTAAGATGAAGAAGATATCTCATATTGGTATTGCTGTTAAAGACCTGGCTGTCTCGGAAGACTTGTTCCGTAAGCTCCTCGGGACTGACGAGGTGCATCATGAGGTCATCGAGGATCAAGGCGTCAGCATTGCTTCCTTTAAGGTTGGTGAGGTGATCATCGAACTTACCGAAGCGACTCGCGATGACTCACCAATTGCGAAGTTCATCGCCAAACGCGGCGAAGGTATTCATCATCTTGCTATCGAGACCGACGACGTCGCCCGAGAACTTGCCCGACTCAAATCCGAAGGCATTCAACTCATCGACGAAACCCCCAAGCCCGGTGCCCATGACATGCAGATAGCATTCCTGCATCCCAAATCCACCAGCGGCGTCCTCATCGAGTTTTGCCAGAAGAAGTAATCTTACTTCTTATACTTCCCCGGATAGAGCAGTTCTAATCGTTCGCGTATCTGTTTTTCTCTGCCGTAGTTTGTGGGGTTGTAGTAGACCTTATCTTCGAGTCCTTCGGGCAGGCAGTTCTGGTCGGCATGTGCGCCTTCTTCGGAGTGTGCGTATTTATATCCTTTCCCGTAGCCGAGCTCTTTCATGAGCTTCGTCGGCGCGTTACGCAGATGCAGCGGGACTTCGAGGTTCGGGTTCGCTTGCACGTCAGCCATCGCCGCGCCGATGGCGGTCGTGGCGGCATTTGATTTCGGCGCCGATGCGAGATAGGCGGCAGTCTGCGAAAAGATGAGCTGACTCTCCGGCCAGCCGACAGCGCGGATCGCCTCCCAGCAGCTTGTCGCAAGCATGAGCGCGGCAGGGTCGGCATTGCCGATATCTTCTGATGCGAGGATGACCATTCGCCGTGCGATGAACTCAGGGTCTTCGCCCGCTTCTATCATTCGCGCAAGCCAGTAGATCGATGCGTTGGGGTCGGAGTTGCGCATACTCTTAATGAATGCGCTGATAATATCATAGTGCATCTCGCCGCCTTTATCATAGCGCGATGCCTTGCGTCCGAATGCAGACTCTACGATCTCTTGCGTGATATGCGCTGTGGTGTCTCGCGTTGCAAGCGAGATGGCAAGTTCTAACCCTGATAAAAGTTTACGTGCATCTCCGCCCGATAGCGCCAGCATGGCGCGTCGCGCATCATCATCGAAGGTGACCTGAAGCTCGCGAAGTTCTTCGTCTTCTTTCGTCGCTCGCTCAATGAGTCCCCATAGGTCTGTCTCGGATAGTGATTCAAGCACATAGACTCTCGCACGTGAGAGGAGCGGCGAGATAACTTCGAAGGACGGGTTCTCCGTCGTAGCGCCGATGAGCGTTACGATGCCGACCTCCACTGCGCCAAGCAACGCATCCTGTTGCGACTTCGAGAAGCGGTGAATTTCGTCGATGAAAAGAACCGTGCGTTTGGTTGAACGCGAGTTTGCGCGGCGGGCTTCGTCAATGACTTCGCGAAGTTCTTTCACTCCGCTCGATATTGCCGAGAGCGAGTAGAACGGCGCACCGACAGTTTCGCTCATCGCTTTTGCAAGCGTCGTCTTGCCTGTGCCCGGCGGACCCCAGAGCACCATCGAATGCAAGTTGCCGGAGGCGACCATCTGCTCAAGCGGTTTGCCTTTGGCGATGAGGTGCTGCTGCCCAACTACTTCGTAAATAGTTTTCGGCCGCATGCGTTCGGCAAGCGGCGCGAAACGTGTCCGCGGTTCAACACCAAAAAAACTCTCGTCAGTATCTTTTATCTTCGCCATAGGTGCTTGTCGTATGTAGAAGGAAAATACGAAGAAGTACGTTCGTGCATCTCATTTTGAGCGCAGCAAAAAATCCGAATTTTCGGCGTACATAGATAATTCAGATCCTTCGGCTTCGACTCAGGATATCGTGGGTGGAGATCAGTGGGGGTTGGTGGGAATAAATCTTCACTTTATTTTCAAAAGGGCTTGCATTTTACCAAATTATTTTGTATAATGGTGGTACCATATTTAAGGGGAGTTACGTATGGATACACTCGCGACACTTACAGAAGAAAATATACTTATCTCGAAGCCCGCACTTTCGGGTGATGATGAGCGCAATCATCCGTTTCCGGCTGACCCCAAGCCCGAACCGGAGCGATTACCACGGCGCGCATTGCATGAGAAGCCGCTCATGCCTATCACCGATTCCGATCTTCGGGGTTGTATCGCCTGGACACATCATCAGTCTTCGCATTTTGTACTTTCGTATGACAGCGCTTCTTTTAGCGAGCGTGAAGCAGATGTGATCCTCTATCAACTTGAAACTGCATACCATGACATCTTTGCGATTACGCATGAAAGTTTTTCCGATAAGCTGAATGTCTATGGAGTTGATCTGCATTCACCAAAACTTCTCGGGCGTACAACACGAACACACTTCAATGTTTCGGAGCGGACACTGTATATCGTTCGTTCGCATCATGACGCAATGGAGTCCGAGCTTATCGGAGCACTCGCACATGGGATGCGCTTCCGCCGTTACCTTGAGCACTATGGCATCACACGCGGATGGGCAATGCTTGAAGATGCGTTCAGCGTGTTCCTCTCCGAACGTCTTCGCAATGATAAAAAAACATTTCCGTTCTTTGGGGCAGACCCCGAGATCATCGCGCATTACTTAAAGGAGCATTTGCCGATTCGTTTGCTTTCGCATATCTGGACATCGCGTCAGTTTGCAAATGCTATCGAACGCTATGCAATAGCGGGCGCATTTATGATCTATCTCGGTGATGTTCTCGGTGATGATAAGGTTGCCGCGTTCTCACGACACGACGAAGAGATAACACACAATTCTTTTCACCTGTATTTTAATGACTCACTCGAACATCTCGAAGCGCGCTGGGTTGAGCAATTGCCGAAGGCGATGCATTCATACACAGAATCCGAACGTCACGAGATGATACATGCATGGATGAAATGTGTGCAGGGAAAATTTCAGGAGGTTACAGGCTTGAGTATCGGTTGATGATGGTCTCGACAACGTTCGTTGTCGAGCGACCTTCGACAAGATCGAGGGTTAGTACCTTGCCGCCGTTTGACTCGACTACTTCGCGACCGACTATATTCTCTACCAGATAGTCCGCGCCTTTTATAAGTACATCAGGGATCACAAACCTAATGAGTTCGAGCGGTGTGTCTTCATTAAATATAACCACGGCGTCAGTTGACTTCAGCGATGCCAATAAGTGTGCTCTGTCATCTTCGATCACGATAGGACGTTTCTCTCCTTTTATCCTGCGGACAGATGGATCAGAGTTCAACCCAATAATAAGTGCATCGCCAAGATTCCGCGCCCCGAGAAGATAGGTTACATGCCCACTGTGCAGAATATCAAATACACCGTTTGTAAAAACAAGCGTCTTGCCTTCATCCTTCATCTGCTTACGCCAAAGGGCAAGCTCGCTTCGAGATGAAGAATTGCGAAGATCGAATACCGGTGCTGTTGTAAGTGCTGACATATTGTCTACAAAGATACGGAGCTTTTGGTGAACGAATCCACCTTTGAAATGGTAATCTATTTCCATGAAAGAAGAACGACGGGGAAATGAGCTATTTGGGATGACGATTACCGAGATCGGGGACGAACTCTCGCGCTCATTTCCTGACCTGCCGCGCTATAGGGCGAAGCAAGTTTACTCGCATCTTTATAACGGAAAAACAAGAAGCTTTGAGGATATTAAGCAGCTCCCGCTACCTGTCCGGACTGCTCTTGGCGAAAAATACCTCTTCCCTTCGCTCAAGCTTGTCAAAGAAACGAAGAGTATTGACGGTACGCAGAAATTCCTCTTCGGACTTGAGGATGGTCGTGAAATAGAATCCGTCCTCATTCCAAGTGAGATGCGCGACGCAACGGGTGACTCACGCCGCAAAACGCTCTGCCTCTCGACTCAGGTCGGCTGCCCCCTCGATTGTAAGTTCTGTGCAACTGCTTCGCTCAAACTCAAACGCAACCTCACGACTGCCGAAATACTGATGCAGTATTTTGAGGTCGAGCGTATCACCGGCGAGAAGATAACGAACGTCGTCTATATGGGCATGGGTGAACCGATGCTCAACCTTGAGAATGTTACCCGCTCTGTCCGAATCTTTACTGATCCCGAACTTGAACTGCTTGGCAAAAAACGCATCACTGTCTCGACAAGCGGCTTGCCGGATGAGATACGGGAGTTCACGGATGCAGGACTGGGTGTAAAACTTGCTTTGAGCTTACATGCTACAACCGATGATCTCCGCACAAAGCTCATGCCCATCAATAAGCGCTATCCGCTCAAAGAAGTTATTGATGCGATGGAGTATTTTTATCAGAAGACACATATTCCCGTCACCTACGAATATATACTTTTTGAGGGGCTCAATGACAGCGAAGCAGATGTGAAGCGTATTGCTCGAATCTCACGGAGATGCCCAAGTAAAATAAATGTTATTCCGTTTCATAAAATAGATTTTACAAACCCCGAAGGTATTTCTGCCGAACTCCATCCTACAGCGAAGAAAAAATTTGATTCATTTATAAAGCTGCTTCAAGAGAATGAAGTCAGAGTAATGGTGCGCTCAAGCTCCGGCGAAGACATCGAAGCGGCGTGCGGACAGTTGGCACTATCGAATGAGATACATCAGGTCGCTCTGCCGTGATAACACCGACGACGATAGACGAACTCTCACACTTCCTAAGGGCACGAAAGAACGCACCGCTCCATATCACATCAGGTTCATACGAAATAAGCGGAGTAGAAACACTTTCGATTAGTGGCTTTAACCGCATCATCACCTTCGAGCCCGAAGAGATGATTGTCATTGTTGAAGCAGGTATCACACTTGGTGAACTTCAAAGCGTACTGGGAGAAAAAGGTCAGTGGATACCGACACTTGTTAGCGAAGAAAACCCCGAAGCAACACTCGGTGCAGCAATTGCACGAGACCACTATCATCCCCGCTCACGCGCTATGGGTATGCTCCGCACAACTATACTCGGCGGGACGTTCTGCACACCAAAAGGTGAAGTATTTAAAAGTGGTTCGCGCGTCGTCAAGTCCGTTGCAGGGTATGACATTCACCGCTCGTTCTGTGGCTCGCAAGGGCTATTCGGAGTTATCGTTCATGTAACTCTCAAGACAGCACCACTTCCCGAACAGTTATACTATTTCGAGACTTCTCTTTTGGACAAAGAGAGCATCAATAAATACCATCCTTCGATCACAGAAGAATACAACGGTAAGCTCTTCGTAGAATTATCGGGAATGAAAGAAGATGTCTCGGCTGATATTGAGGATATTGCAAAGAATGGTATAGAGCATAGAGTGATATCTCAAGACGATGCTCAAATAATTATCAAGAATATCATTGCTTCAAAAGTAAAAAAAGAACTTGATATAAGTTCTCGTGAGTATCAATTACTTACCGAAGTACGTCGTGCATTTGACGCGGAGGGCGTGCTCGTATGACGAACATCGCTCTTGATTCAAATAAACTGCAAGCATGTATCCATTGCGGGTTATGCCTTGAAGCATGTCCAACGTACCTTGAAACGGGCGAAGAAATGTCAAGCCCGCGTGGGCGGCTTTATCTGATGAAGGCATTAGAGGATGGGACAATCTCTGCAAGCGATGAGTCATTCCAAAAGCATGAGCTATCGTGCCTTGTCTGCCGCTCATGCGAGACGGCATGTCCGTCAGGAGTAGAGTTCGGATACTTGATGGAGCAGACGCGGGCTATTATTCGCAAGGAGTCACCAAAGGAAGCACATAGCTTTATCTTCACAAAGGTAATCGGGAATAAAACACTCACTGCTCTTGCTCAAGTGTCAACGTCAATTCTCTCAAAGCTTAGGATAGGAAATGCTCTCGCAGGTACTATGAATGCACTTGGTCTCAAACGACTTGCATCTTCGCTAGGTCTAATTCCAAAATCAGTGTCGCTCTCATCATCACGTCAAGCAGTGTATCCTTCGCTATCATCGAAAAAGGGTGATGTTGCAATACTTGTTGGGTGCATAGGCGATGTATTTACGTCGAAGATCAACGATGCTACAATTGCTGTTCTTCGCAAACTCGGATATGATGTCCATACATTGCCGGAGATAACCTGTTGCGGCTCGCTTGCTATTCATGAAGGATACCATGACCATGCTGTCGCACTTGCAAAAAAGAATGTGGATACTGTGCTTGCATCAAAGGTAGACTTCTTCATCTCGAATATTGCAGGGTGCGGAGCTAACATAAAAAACTACGCCGTGCAGCTCGGTACAGCTGAAGCATACGAATTCCGAACGAAAGTATTTGACATATCGGAGTTTCTCTACAGATTCCATTATGAAGAACTTCGGGAGATGTTGGGCGAGACCGGACAAACCATCGGCTACCACTCATCATGTCACTTACTCCATGGGCAGAAAATAAAAGATGAACCTATCGAGCTATTGAAGTTGATCAGAGGTGCGAATGTCATCGCGCTTGAAGAGAATGATATTTGCTGCGGCAGTGCAGGAGTTTATAACATTGAGCATCCCGATATGGCTGACGCTCTGCTTGCGCGTAAGGTAGCTATCATTAGCAAAGCGAAGCCCGATATTATCGCGACGGGAAATGCGGGCTGTCAGATGCAATTAGAGAAAGGAACTCCGAAGACACCCATAAGACATGTGATAGAGATCATTGCAGAACATCTTTGATAGTATCAATAAATGACGGCTCACAGCAGAACGGGTGTTGCTGAACTTCCACCAAAAAGCTCAGGCGAGTGAGCGGCTATTAAGAAAAGAAGCACAGCTATAATTAGCCCGAACATAAATATGTTATA
>JAYUZC010000322.1:0-4195 GCA_043752045.1 Bacteroidota bacterium
CAAGAAAGGTAATACGTACCTTGTATCGCTTCGAGCTTTCGATCTCTCCAAGCGGCAGGATGTGCTTACCATCAAAATATCCTTCCATTGTCTGCATACTATAGTAACCTCATAAAATTTACTAATGTTCAATCTTCGGAACAGCTTCTGCCCCACACTGGTTAAACTCCGCATGAATGCAACACCTATCCTATCTAACGGACGGCTTGAGCGCGATGGCGACTCGTGGCTTGTTCGGCTTGATTCGTTGTCTCCTATCTTTGCCGAGAATCTTAATGTGAAGCTCGTCTTGTGGTCGGATGATAGCGACGGCAACGAAAGTGATGTCGAGCGTATTGCTCGTATCCAGCAATTACCGGTTGAAGTTGTTGCAGTTGGTTTATCAAGCGAAGGAGCACTGCTGGTACCATGAAGCAATATCTTATCGAGACCGACGTGCTTCGTGAGTATCTTGTCTCACACAATTCGCTTCTGCGTTCGGCACTCTCAGAAGGAGTATGTTATACAACAATGTATAATGCGCTTGAGATATTTCGTCTTGCAAAAAATGAAGCAGAGAGGGAAGTTGTCAAGAATATGCTATCGGTTGTTCGAGTGCTTGGGTTCAATTACCGGTATGCAGAGCAGTTCGCTCAAATCATTAGAGAGATAGAAGAGCAGAGTAAAACAGACATCACTGAACGTGAAGCACTCATAATAGGGATGGCAAAAACATCCAAACTTACGATACTTACTCGCGAGTATTTTGATAGGTACTCTCCGCTACAGGGCGTGGATGTAGCCTGTGAAGCGGCGACGGTTCCCTCCTAATAATAATATAATAGGAACAAAATCATCTAAAAAACAGTAATTAAACACGTATATCTTAATCAGCTGCCTTAAGACGACTTTATGCGTATTTCAAAACAATACACGAACCGAGAAAGCCAATCACTTGACATGTACTTGCAAGAGATCGGCAGAATGGATCTCCTGAACTCCGAACAGGAGATAGACCTTGCAAAAAAGATAAAGTCAACTTCGCCTGATAGCCAACGTGCGTTGGAAATTCTTGTGAAGGCGAATCTTCGCTTCGTAGTTTCGGTAGCAAAACAATACCAGAACCAAGGGCTTTCGCTCGGCGATCTTATCAACGAGGGTAACCTCGGACTAATCAAAGCAGCGCGACGCTTCGACGAGACTCGCGGTTTCAAGTTTATCTCCTACGCTGTATGGTGGATTCGTCAGTCAATCCTCCAGGCACTTGCCGAACAATCACGTATTGTTCGCTTGCCTCTGAACCGCGTCGGTGCTCTCAATAAAATTGGTAAAAAGTTTTCACAGCTTGAGCAAGAGTTCGAGCGTGAGCCGACTGCGTCCGAACTTGCCGATAAACTCGATATGAGTACGGCGGAAGTATCTGAGACGCTTAAAATTTCCGGACGCCATCTTTCGGTTGATGCGCCGTTCGCACAGGGCGAGGATAGCCGTTTGCTTGACGTTCTTGCTGATCCAGGGCAGTTACAGCCGGATATGGTGCTTGTCAATGATTCTCTCCGCTTAGAGGTCAAACGTGCTCTGTCGGCACTCTCAACTCGCGAGCGTGAAGTCCTTGAGCTTTTCTATGGGCTTGATGAGGTATCACCGATGGCTCTCGAAGAAATTGCTGACCGTTTCAAGTTGACTCGTGAACGAGTTCGTCAGATAAAAGAGAAGGCGATTCGCCGCCTGCGTCATGCGCATAAATCAAAGCCGCTGCGTAATTATCTCGGTTAAGTTTTTGAAGGCGGATACATTATCCGCCTTTTTATTTTCTGCCTATGAATTGGACACTTCTTATCATTGCCGGACTTTTTGAAGTTGGTTTTGCGACATGTCTTGGCAAAGCAAAGGAAACGAGCGGTTCGGAATCTGCGATGTGGATCGGCGGATTCTTCATCTGCCTCTCGATCAGCATGTATCTTCTCTATCGTGCAACCCTCGTTCTTCCGATTGGTACATCGTATGCTGTCTGGACTGGTATTGGTGCAGTTGGGACAGTTCTCGTCGGTATCTTCTTCTTCAAAGAACCTGTTGATTTTTGGCGAATATTTTTCATCTCGACGCTCATTGCTTCTATTGTTGGGCTAAAGGTTGTTTCGCATTAACCGTCGGAATGACATTCCCCCCTCTACTGTTTACCACGCCGATTAAAAGCTATACCGAATGGGACTCTTTAGTAAAAGTACAACTATCTCCGAAGCGGCTATTCTTGATGCGCTGCGTAATGTGATTGACCCCGATCTCCACAAAGATGTGGTGACGCTTGGGATGATAAAAGATATTAAGATCGACGGTGCAAAAGTGTCGTTCACTTTTGAACTGACGACTCCGTCTTGCCCGCTCAAAGACCAACTTGAAGCCGAAGCAAGAACTGCAGCCGAGAAGGTCGCGGGAGAAGGCAACGTCAAGGTCAATATGACAGCGAATGTCTCGATGATAAATCAGGGTAATAGACCACCATCACTTGCAGGTGTTCGTAATACTATCGCCATTGCTTCAGGCAAAGGCGGCGTAGGGAAGTCAACTGTTGCCGCGAACCTCGCTGTTGCTTTGGCTCGTGACGGCGCGAAGGTAGGTCTGCTTGATGCTGATATTTACGGACCAAGCCAGCCGCTTATGTTCGGCTTGCAGAACGAGAAACCCGAAGCGTTTCAGCAAGACGGCAAGGCATTGATGCTGCCACTTGAAGCGCATGGCGTAAAAGTTATGTCTATCGGATTTTTGGTTGACCCCAACACTGCTGTTGTCTGGCGAGGACCAATGGCGGCAGGTGCGTTGAAGCAGTTCATGACCGACTGCATGTGGGGCGAACTTGATTATCTCATTTTTGATCTTCCCCCTGGTACTGGTGATATTCAGTTGACACTTGTGCAGTCTATTCCGCTGACCGGTGCTGTCATCGTCTCGACACCGCAGGATGTCGCTCTTGCTGATGCTCGGAAATCGGTTCGTATGTTCGAGAAGGTTCATGTCCCTGTTCTTGGTGTTATCGAGAATATGAGTTTCTTCCTCTGCTCGGCTTGCGGACATCGCGAAGAGATATTCTCTCATGGCGGTGCGAAGATTGCCGCCGCAGATTACGGCGTTCCGTTCTTAGGCGAACTGCCTATACAGACATCTGTTCGCGAAGCAGGTGATGCAGGTACGCCGGTCGTTGCATCTGACCCTCACTCTGCCGCCAGTGCCGCATTCCGTGATGTTGCCGCAGCTGTTGCACAGCAGGTTAGTATCCGAAACCTTGCGCCGAACCAAAAGCCGATAGAAATATTGCTTGGTACAGAAGACTAATGTCATGGAAATACCCATCAACGATAGAATAGAAAAAGCTCTTGTGCATTGCCGGGAGTTTTTGGCTATTGATGGTGGTGACATTGAGTTGGCATCTATTGATGAACCCAACGGCATCGTCGAAGTCCGCTTCCTTGGGGCTTGCAAGACATGCCCGCTGAAGATGATGACGCTTCGTGCAGGTATCGAGCGGCATATCATGTTTGCAGCTCCGGAAATAAAACGTATTGAAGAGGTGGCGTGATGCGTTCGCTTTTCATATTTCTGTTTCTCTTGGTATCATCTGTTTCCTTTGGTCAAGATGTATCGCTTCAGGGGGAGACATTGGGGAGGGAGAACATCCCGTACTTCATCATCCTCGGCGATCCGCAAATTGATAACCCACCGCGTCAGGATGTCGAGGATAATTACAATGCCGTCCGTAGTATCTTCCGACAGATAGCCAAAGAGAACCCATCGTTTCTCTTCCTACTTGGCGACCTTGTCTTTGCAGGTGACGGCGAAAATTACTGGAAGAAGTTCGATCATCTCATTTCTCCCGTCAGGCAGAAACAGATACCGACATATTCGATATTTGGCAACCATGAATATTTCGGCATTCCCGGAAATCTCTTCGAGTACTTCTTCTCACGCTTTCCGCATCTTGAAGGGAATACATTCTTTGAACTTGGTTTTGGTAATATTCGCATTCTTGCATTGAACTCCAACTATAACGGATTAACTACCGCCGAGGAGCAAGAGCAGATACTTTGGTATCGCGATAGGTTAGATGCGCTCGAAAAAGACTCATCAGTGGTAAGTGTTATTGTTGCCGTCCATCACCCGCCATACTCGAATAGCAACGTTGCTGGAGATGATGCTGATGTGCAAGTAGATTTTGTCAGTC
>JAYUZC010000323.1:0-10298 GCA_043752045.1 Bacteroidota bacterium
CTGAATGTGATGACTACAAATGTTGTATTTGGTTTCGGCATTACTACTTCTTTGTTTTCTCTTTGAGCTTTGTAAGTATTTTTGGTGCAGCTTCGGTTATCGTCCCTGCGCCGATCGTGAGGATAATATCACCTTCTTTTGCAATATCCGCTGCACGCTGGGGAAGCTCGTCGAACGGAATGATCCCGATCTTCTTATTATATGACCGTAAAATGAGGTCACTTGTGACACCGGGTATCGGTTTTTCTCGCGCCGGATAAACATCAAGAAGTAGTAGTTCGTCTGATAAATCTCCAAAAACTTTTCCGAACTCCTCAGCAAAGTCGCGGGTACGGGTGAATGTATGGGGCTGAAAGCTCGCTATAATACGTCTTTTGGGGTAGCCCTTGCGAATAGCTGATAACGTTGCTCGAATCTCTGTGGGGTGATGGGCATAGTCATCAATGACTAAGACCCCGCCAACTTCACCAATCACCTCTGCCCGACGCTCGGCACCTCGGAATGTCAAGAGTGATGCCTTAGCCCTCTCAAATGGTATTGCCAAAATATCTGATACGGCTATAGCAGCAAGTGCATTTTTGATATTATGTTCGCCGGGTACGCCGAGTACAAGTTCGCCAAGTGTTTCCCCACCGCGAATGATTGTAGCTCTTGTCTCAAACCCTTTTACAGAAATCTCCTTCGCTTTATACTTTGCTTCATCGGAAGTTACTCCGAAAGTAATTATCTTCTTTTCTAACTTTGCAAGTATCTCTCTAACGGCAGGTTCATCTATATTGACGACAGCATAACCTTGTTCCTTGTTGCTCTCTTGGTTATTTACAAACTTAATGAACGTCTCTTCAAGGTCTGCAAGGTCTTTATAAATATCAAGGTGTTCGGCTTCAAGCGTTGTAATTACTGCTATATATGGATGAAGCGCAAGAAAACTTCTGTCATATTCATCTGCCTCAACGACAGCAATGTTGCCTTTGCCTGCTCGTGCATTCTTCCCGCCAAGTTCTTTTACTTTTGCACCTATAGAAACAAGCGGGTCAAGACCGGACTCAATCATGATATGCGCTATCATCGAAGACGTTGTTGTCTTGCCGTGTGTACCGGCAACACCAACGGTCGGAATACCTCTTGTGAGTTCACCTAAGAAATCAGCTCTTCGTATGGTCTTGATACCACGTTTCTCTGCTTCGGCTAATTCAGGATTTCCCGAATTACGAACCGCTGATGAATAGACGACAGTATCAATATCATTAGATATATGCTTCATGTCGTGACCAATAAAGATATGTGCGCCTTGTTTCTTTAGCTCGTCCGTCTTTTCAGAACATACAAGGTCACTTCCCGATACGTTTATACCACGGGCAAGTAATATCTCGGCAAGCCCTGACATACCGGCTCCGCCGATACCTATAAAATGCACTCGCTGCATTAGTTTGTGCTGCCTCCCTTGCGGATCTTACGCCGTTCATCAAGAAGCCGACCAGCCCAGCTTTTTATTTCTGTGTACAGCTCTTCGTTCTTCTCGAAGTTATAGGTACGTATGCGAAGCGGACGCTTTCTGTCTTTCAAGCGAAAGATAATGACGGGCGTCTTCGGGAATCTATTTTCTCGCGATAAGCTCCGGCGAATAGAACTTACGTTGCTTCGCTCAATCGCGAACTGCCGCAAGCGGCTTTCTAAAACTATCTTATCGGCAGAGATACGGATACATCTACGAAGCCACATATTATAGATGATAGCAAGCGCAGATACGATGATAATCACCGAGAGCAGAAACAGAACCGGATCTCTCAAGACGATACTGAATTCTTTCTCGATGAGAAATCCGCGGATAACTAAATACGCAGCAAGCGTCGTCGCATAGACCGCTACCGATTGGTAGAGGAATGTATAGGTATATCGAAATTTTTTCTCTTCTTCAGCCATAATGTATCACGTGCAATGAGAGAGTAACCATCTTGCTACAACTTTCCGTGCATCTTTGTTCTCCCTTTGTAAGATTTTCTCTTGCATCGCGCGAAGTTTCGCCTCATTGAAGACAAGATCAAGCACCATGTGCTCGAACTTTGCAGGCAGTTCTTTATCAAGAAGCATCACCGCCGCATCTGATAACTCAAATGCACGGGCATTATATTCCTGATGATTTTTTATTGCAAGCGGATACGGAATCAGTATCGCCGGCTTGCCAAGCGTGGCAAGTTCGGCAAGCGTAGATGCGCCTGAACGCGAGACTACCAAGTCAGCCGCTGCATATGCCGCACCCATATCATTGATATACGGCAGTAATGCAAGATTTGCAGTATCAGAAAATATCGCTTTCATCTGATCGAAGTCTGTCGTGGGTCCTGTTTGCCAAATGACATTTAACCCTGCTTCAAGAAACCGAGTAACCGATGTTCTCATTACTTCATTGAGCGACCTCGCTCCGAGCGAGCCGCCGAAGACAAGCAGCGTACGACGTTCGGGGTCGAGCCGAAATTGCGAACGTGCATCTGCTTGCGATATACTGTTCGCGCTAAGAGTCGGACGAACAGGTGTACCTGTTATCTCTATCTTTCGTTGAAGCGATGGATCAAAATCATTTTTTGATTCCGGATATGCGAGAAATACTTTATCTACTCCACGAGCAAGTATCTTATTAGCTCTACCCACCACAGCATTTATTTCTAAGAGTGCAGAAGGTATCCTTCGCATTCTCGCTGCCTGTGCAACAGGCAAACTTAAATATGCACCGCCGCCCATAAATGCAGAGGGTTTAACTTCCCGCATTACTTTTAGCGATTGCCGAACGGCGTTCATATACATGAATGGGAAGGGAACAAGCTTTCCGATTGACCTCCCCGGTGCGGCTATTTGGATAGGGTAAAACTCATATCCGAGCCGCGGTACTTCGCGTGATTCGATTCGGTTGGATGTACCGATAAAGACAATACGTATATCAGGGTTAATCGAACGTATCTCATCTGCAACTGCTATTGCAGGGTAGAGATGCCCACCCGTGCCGCCTGCTGCTATGACAATACTTTTCATTGTGCAAAGCTTGTTGTGAGCGGTACCTTTACCTTCTTCGGCATCGTCTCGGTGTATTTTGATATGTTAAGCAGAATGCCTATCGCCGCCGCGCTGAAGATCATGCTCGTTCCGCCATAGCTAATGAATGGCATCGGCAATCCCGTTACAGGCATAAGCCCTGAATTCACAAACGAGTTGATGAGGACGTTTATCGCGATCATAAGCGTGATACCAAAAGCAAGGTATCTGCCGAAAAGGTCAGGAGCATGTTTTGATATTTGCACTCCGCGTATCATGATGAATGCAAAGATAATGATTAAAAATGCAGCGCCGATAAATCCGTACTCTTCGCCGATGACAGAGTAGATGAAATCACCGTAGGATTCAGGCAAGTAGAAGTCTCGTTGTCGCGATTGCCCGATGCCGACTCCCATGAGTCCGCCATTGCCGAGAGCGATGAGTGCTTGTTGTGTTTGGTATCCTATCTGCTCGCTGTGTTCATTCTCATGTCCTAAGAACGTGAGTATTCGTTGGACTCTGTACCATGCAGTCATTGCGTAGATACCGCCTCCAACGATGACAACACATGCGCTTGCCATTAAGTACTTTATCGGCATCTGCGCCACATACATTATCCCAAATGTCAACATCACAAGCACTGCGGCATTCGACATGTTCGGCTGTTTGGCAATTAGCACTGCCGCAAGTCCTGCCCATATCATTATCGGTACAAACGAGCGTTTGAAATCACCTATGTACTCTTTCTTCGCGGCGCACATGGCTGCGATGTGCATCACAAGTGCTATCTTCACAAACTCCGATGGTTGAAAACTGAACGGACCAAGCGGCAGCCAGCGTCGTGCGCCAAGCTCTTTTGTACCGACAGCAAGAACAGCAACCAGAAACACGATCGCAAGTGCCATCAGCCACTTTGTATATTTCTGGAATTTGTGATAGTCTATCTTCGTGAAGAAAAGCATAGCCGCAATTGCAAGCACGACCTTTGTCGCATGGCGGATAAGCATTCCTTCGCTCGTGTCTGTCTTTGCGATAGAGAACGATGCGCTTGCCGTATAGACAAATGCAAGAGATGCAAGCAGTAAGCCCGTAACGGTGAGGAATAACCCCATGTCAGCTGTTTTTTTGGGCTTCATGTTATTTTAGATTGCTTACTGTCTCTTTAAATACTTTCCCTCGATGCTCATAGTTATCGAACATATCGAAGCTGGCACAGGCGGGCGAGAGAAGCACAACATCGCCTTTCGATGCTTCTTTTCGTGCTAACTCAACTGCTGCTTCCATCGAGTGTCCGCCTGAATGAACAGGGGCAATATCCTTGAAAGCTTTTTCTACTTTCTTTGCACCGTCTCCTATTGAGATGATCGCTTTGACATGCTCTTTTACCAAGTCTTTGAGTAAAGAGTAGTCATTGCCTTTATCTTTTCCGCCTGCTATGAGTATGACCGGTTCTCTAAAACTTTGCAGAGCATACTTTAGGGAATCCACATTCGTTGCCTTCGAGTCATTGAAGTACTTAATGCCATCAAGCTCCCGCACGAACTCAATGCGGTGCTCAACTCCTTTGAAGCTCTTTAATACTTCTCTGATGGTATCAAACTCAATGCCCATTGCACGAGCTAAGAGCGATCCTGCCATTGCATTCATCAGGTTATGCGGACCCGGAATGCCAATCTCATTTTTATTAATGAGTACTTCTCTTTCACGTCCTATACGGATGATGACGTTCTCTCCGTCGAGATATGCGCCGTTCTTCATCTCCTCATAGAGTGAGAAACCGTACGTGCGGATAGCAAGGGTATCGGCAAGTCCGCGAACCGTCAGGTCATCATGATTATACACGAGGATATCATGACCCTTCTGATTCTCTACGATTCGAAACTTGGACTGGATGTACGCTTCGTAATTTACGTATCTATCAAGATGGTCAGGTGTGATGTTCAGCAGTGCCGAAACCTTTGGTCGAAAACTTTTTATCGTATCAAGCTGGAAGCTCGATACTTCAAGCACGTTCACTGCCTTCTCGCCTTGCGCATCTTCTACTACGTCAGCGAATGCCGTGCCGATATTGCCGGCAACTGTCGTCTTCCATCCGGCATGTTTGAAAATTTCTCCGGTTAGTGTTGTCGCTGTCGTCTTACCGTTCGTGCCTGTGATGGCAACGATAGGCGCATCGGCAAATTCAAATGCAAGTTCTATCTCGCCGATGATGGGGATGTTCTTTTCTTTAGCGAGTAGCAGTATCGGGCTATCGCTTGGTACACCCGGACTAACAACTATGGCATCTGCTTCGAGAACAAGATGTGTGTTATCACCGAACTCATACTCTATCCCAAGCTCATCAAGCTCTTTCTGCGCTGCCGCATATTTTTCTTTCGGCGCAGAATCCGAGAGAAAGACCTTCGCCCTTCTCTTTAGTAGCAATCTCACGCACGCAAGACCCGATCTCCCCGCGCCCAGCACGGAAAAACGTTTGCCGCGGTATTGCATAATTTTCTCTCAGATTAATATGATGCGTCAAACTTGTATGTAAGACCAAGTGAATAAATGAGGTTTTGATTACTTTCCGAAAATCCTACTGTTTCTTGCATTGAGCCCATGCCTACTTGAAACTCCAATGAGAAACCATGTATCTGTCCAAATCGAAATAGATAGACAAGATCACTAAAATAACTATCTGTGCTACCAACATACTTTGAAGCAACAACCTGTGACGAGTTTTGTAATGAAATTTTTCCGGTGATATTACTCATAGACATATACCCTAACCTCCATGATGCGCCAAAGCAGAATTGGTCCCACTGCCACCCTATATTGAGTTGGGCAGCATACTTCCAGTAATCATAGGTAAAGACACCTACACGAGGATTAAAATCACTTACAAACTCCCAACTATTATTACCTTCAACGTCCTCGGTATGAGTTCTTCCATATCCGAGGCGGGCAAATCCCTCAAGCCGAAATGGAGCGTTCTTCTGTGGTAATCGAAATAAGCCGACCCCTATATCATAGAAACTGTTCTGAACATATTCTGTATCTGACCCCTTTGACTCCTGTAGCTTCGCAGATGCTACCAGTGCTACCAATTCTGAAATGGAGTACCCACCGGCAGCAGCAAATGACGAACCATACGATAGTTCTACCTGCCCCTGTTCTTTTTTATCAAAGAAAGGTATATGGTGCTTGTTTGCAACATACGTTGGCTGTGCACAAGAGACAAGAAGAAAAAGACAGGGCGCTATGTAGAGAATATACTTTGACATTCAATGTCTATATAATAATGTAGAAGATTCTCGTATAGTTACACAACATCCTATCTGCACTCGCCCAGCACGGAAAAACGTTTGCCGCGGTATTGCATAGGTAAAGATTTTTAGGTAATTAGAAATGAAAATTCACTCCAGCTGAAGCTATCAGTGGATTAAAATACCTCTCTCCATAATAGTGAGTTGATACCACTGGTAAAATTAATCCAAGCTGCAACTCTAATGTAACCATTCTGACTCCTATTTGCACAAGAGAGCTGAACTCAAAATATAACTCAGAAGGTATATGATCGTTATACCTTACGGAATCAGAATTCGTATAGTTTATAATTTCTTCATATGAAGTAAATTGAACATAAGACAATCGACCGTTCAATGAGTGATCAAAGTAAACAGCATTGGAAAGTTTTCTCTCTTCTAAATCGATTGCATTCGTTATTAAAGTCCCTTGAAAAGCAAATCGAAGATATTCACTCCTAATTGACACTGGATTGATGTCCCCACTCATCCTGTCATGGGGGGCTGTAATATCTGATTTGCAGAAAGCAACTGTAAAAAATGTTTGCCATCCCAATTTACTTTCAAATACACCGTACTTTCCAAAGCCTGCTTCATAAAGTGATTGTTTAATGTAACTTGAATCGCTGTCGTGACGGTCGGAATAATTTACATTTGCCTTGATTGCCCATTCATTTGATAATGCGTATGCAGCATGGGCATTTAGTCCTAAAACCGCTCCTGCAACACCAACTTCAACATCTCCCTGTTCATGTAGAGTTGGTGCATCCATCTTGAGAGGATTATATACATAAGGGTTACAAGAGCAAAGTGTAAAAGTTGTTATTATGCCGATTAGTAGTAAGTACTTTTTCATTCGAGCAACCTCATTACAATATAGCGAATATACGCTATTTTACCCTACCTCACCTTAAATGTCGTCAGCATCAAAATTGCAAAGAGTATTGCAATGATGTATGCTCGTGTTACTATTTTTGGTTCTGCCCAGCCGACAAGCTCGAAGTGATGATGCAGCGGAGCCATCTTGAATATTCGTCTGCCTTCGCCGTAACGGTAGCGTGTGTACTTGAAGTACAGTGTCTGAGCTATTACCGACATGGATTCGATAAAGAAGATACCACCGACTATCGGCAGCACGAATTCTTTCTTTATCAGTACCATTGCCGTCCCGAGCGCACCGCCTAAGGCAAGCGAGCCCGTATCACCCATGAACACTTGTGCAGGATAGGCATTGAACCACAGGAACCCCAGCGACGCGCCGATAAGCGCAGCGCAAAAGACCGTCAACTCGCCTGCTCCGCGCAAGTACGGCAAGTTCAGATATTCGCTCAACTGCAAGTTACCCGTGAAGTACGCAAGCGCAAGAACCGCGATGAATGCAATGGCTACTGTCCCCGATGCTAGCCCGTCGAGACCGTCAGTGATGTTAACTGCATTTGATGTTGCAGTGATAACAAGTATGACGAACGGAATGTAGAGCCAATCACCGAACTCGAAAATGAAGTTTTTAACAAAGGGTACTGTTGTCGCTGTTAGTACTTCACCGAATGTTTCCGGGGCAAGCATGATGCCTCCGCCAACGATCAGCCCAACCCCAACCTGTCCGACAAGTTTCCACCTTGCAATAAGACCTTTCTTCTTTTTCTTAATGACCTTCAAGTAATCGTCAAGAAAACCAATGCCACCAAGAAGAAGCATTGCAACGAAGATGAGGATGACAAACACGTTGAGAATGTCTGCCCAGATGAATGTCGGCCCGAGCGTTGCGGCGAGGATGATGAGTCCGCCCATCATCGGTGTACCTGCTTTTGATAAATGTCCTTTCGGTGCCTCGAGTTTGCCTTGTTCGGCTATCTGCATTTTCTTGAGCCGTGCAATGATCTTCGGTCCGATAAAGAGACTTATAGCCAATGCTGATAGCGCAGCCAGTGCAGAGCGAAACGTAATGAACCTGATAAGCTCACCGCCCGGAGGCGAGAATGTCTTGTTTATCCAGTCGAATAAATAGTAGAGCATAGTCAATGTTCAATTATCAATGTGCAATGATCAATAAGGAATTTCATTGATCATTGACCATTGTTAATTCCTAATTGAGTTACAACTTCTTCCATCTTCATTCCTCTCGAACCCTTCACGAGCACGATGTCTCCTTTTTGCAGAACGCTTTGGAGTACTATCGCGATCTCATCCTTGGTGTTAAAGTGAAATCCATTTCTTGAGCCGAGAGCTTTATGCGCGAGCTTCATGTCTTTGCCGGTAAAGAGGTAGCCGCGGAGTTTATACTTCTTCATGGCTTTGCCAAGAGCAGTATGCTCGCGTTTGGCAGTTGCGCCAAGCTCGAACATATCACCTGCGACAATAAACTTTCTGCCCTTCGACGGAATGCTCTTAAGCGTATCAAGCGCAGCAATGAATGATTCGGGGTTTGCATTGTACGCATCATTGATGATGGTCACGCCGTTCTTTAGCTTTTCTATCTGCATCCGCTTTGAGTGCGGCTGGTAGCTTTCAAGGGCCTTCTTTATCTTTGCTTGTGAGATATTGAAGTGAAGTGCAACCGCTGTTACCGAAGCACAAAGATTCGCTGCGTACTTTGCAAGCAGATTCGTCTTAGCTATAAACTTCTTCTTTCCGTAGGAAAGCTCTATGATATGTTTGCCTTTTGCATCATACCCTTTGCTTTTGCCTACAACATCTGCCTTGCCTTTTGTCCCGTAGGATATTGACCATTCACTAAAAAGAGTTGAGAATGGCTTGAGATACGAGTCATCATGATTAATAAATCCGAAACCATCAATTGCTTCGGTGATGAAGAATGCACTTGTCTCTTCTTTCGCGACGCCATCCAAATTCTTGAAGAACTCAAGATGTTCTCTGCCGATATTTGTGATGAGCGTATGCGTTGGTTGGGTAACATTCGTAAGCCATGCAACTTCACCCGGGTGGTTTGTCCCAATCTCAAGAACTGCTATCTGATGTTTACTATTTAGCCGGAAGAGCATTTGTGGCACGCCAACTTGATTATTAAAGTTGGCTTCCGTCTTTAGTACGTTGAACGACGTGCCTAATACGTGTGCCACAAGCTCTTTGGTGGTCGTCTTCCCGTTCGATCCGCCGATAGCAAGTATCGGTATCTCAAACTTCCGACGATACAATCGTGCAAGTTCTCCCATTGCCTCTGTCGTATCTTTTACGACGAGATAGTTCACCTTTGGGCGTTTGGTTGTTTTAGAAAACCACTTCGCATCAACTATAGCTGCCTTCGCGCCTCGTTTTGCAACGTGTGCAATAAAATCATGCCCGTCAAAATTCTCACCGCGAAGCGCGATAAAAAGATCGCCTTTCTTTACGGTTCGTGAATCTGTCGAGACGTTAGAAAATTTTGTGGTTGCGGTAAGCTCGGAAGATACATGCTTTACCTGTAAAAGGTCTTTGGTTGTGATATTCATTGTTTTTTGCAAAGACACCACAGCGCTTGTGGTTAAAACTTATTATTCCACTCTTCGACAACTTCTCTATCGCTGAAGTGTATATTTTCTTTGCCGATTATCTGATAGTCTTCATGCCCTTTACCTGCGATGAGAATGATGTCGCCTTCGGTACATAGAGAAAGTGTATGAGTAATCGCTTCTTTTCTATCAGTGATTATTTCAACACCCGTCATATCTGGGATACCGACAAGTATCTCATTTATTATAGAGAGTGGGTCTTCACTGCGAGGGTTGTCACTGGTAACGATTACCATATCAGAAAACTTCTTTGCTGCTGTACCCATAAGCGGACGTTTACCTTTATCTCTATCACCGCCGCAGCCAAAGACAGTAATGACTTTGCCTTGTTCTTTGAGTTCTTGTATCGTTTGAAGCACGCTCTCAAGCGCATCAGGAGTGTGAGCGTAATCAATGATCGCTGTTGCTCCGTTTGTTAGCGCAAGCTGTTCAAACCTTCCTCGAACAGGCACAATGCTCTTCGACGTCCTTGCAAGAA
>JAYUZC010000324.1:0-10295 GCA_043752045.1 Bacteroidota bacterium
TTTGGGTCAATCTCAATAGCTGTAGTATAATCAAGGATAGCACCACGATAATCTTCTAAATAATCCTTTGCAATTCCTCTATTACAATATAATCCTGCATCGTTTGGGTCAATCTCAATAGCTGTAGTATAATCAAGGATAGCACCACGATAATCTTCTAAATAATCCTTTGCAATTCCTCTATTACGATACGCGTCGGCATACTTTGGTACAATCTCAATTACTTTTGTATAATCTCCTATGGCGCCATGATAATCCTCTAATAAATTTTTAGTGTATCCTCTCTTGAAATATGCTCCCACAAACTTTGGGTTAATCTCAATTGCCTTGGTGTAATCTGCAATGGCAGCTTTGAAGTCTCCGCCCTCCACTTCGGAGTCCGCCTTCTTATAATATTCCATTGCAGTTTGACCATAGCTCTCCGAGAAAATTATGAAGGTAAGAAAGATAAAAAAGAGTCGCGCCATACTACTTCCTGTTTGTTCTACTTTGAGAACGCTGCGAATGCAACAATAAATCTATCCTCGTTTAAGCGAGAATTCTGAACTAAGACCTACCCTTCAATCCCGCCAGCACATCCACATACACTTCCTTTGCAAGTGTGAGGATGGTTGATTCTGCAAAGTCGGGGGCGATGAGCTGGGCGCCTATGGGGAGTCCTTTGCTACCCAAGCCAACGGGGATGCTGGCTGCGGGGACGCCGGCGATGTTCGCGCTGACGGTGAAGATGTCATTGAGATACATTGCAAGCGGATCGGATACTTTCTCGCCAAGTTTGAACGCAGTCGTCGGAGTTGTCGGCGTTAGGATAGCGTCACATGATTCAAATGCGCTCACAAAATCATTCTTGATAAGTCGGCGAACCTGCTGTGCGCGTTTATAATATGCATCGTAGTATCCATGCGAGAGCACGTAGGTGCCGAGCATGATGCGTCTCTTTACCTCTGTCCCAAATCCTTCGGAGCGGCTCTTGACATACGTATCAAGAAGCGACTCCGCGCCTCTTGCGCGTACGCCGTAACGTATGCCATCGAAGCGAGCAAGGTTGCTTGATGCTTCGGCAGTCGTCAAGATGTAATAGACTGCAACGCAGTACTTCGTATGCGGCAGCGATATATCAACAAGCGTACATCCTGCCTTCACCAGTTTTGCTTTCGTCTCTTCCATTGCGGCGCGGACATCGGGTTCGATGCCTTCGCCGAAATACTCTTTTGGTATGCCGATGCGTAGCCCCTTCGCGCTTTTTGTGAGTGCGGCTGAATATTCTTCGACAGGTACGTTCGCGCTTGTCACGTCATGCTCGTCATGCCCTGCCATTACTTCCAATGCTTTCGCTGCTGCTTCAAGTGTGCGGCTGAACGTGCCGACGGTATCGAAGCTTGATGCAAATGCCGTAAGTCCGTAGCGCGAGATACGTCCGTATGTTGGTTTGAATCCGACCGTCCCTGTAAAAGCGGCTGGCTGACGAATGGAGCCGCCCGTATCGGTACCGATAGAAAAATCACATGCGCCGATTGCCGCCGCGACCGCGCTACCGCCCGATGAGCCGCCGGGCACACGGGTGATATCCCACGGATTGAGCACTGCGCCATAGGCGGAGTTCTCGTTCGATGAGCCCATCGCGAACTCATCCATGTTCGTCTTCCCGACTATCTGTGCGCCTGCATCAAGAAGCTTCTGCACACTTGTCGCCGTATAGAGCGAGGTGAAGTTCTCAAGGAATTTCGAGCCGCATGTAAGCCGCGCCCCTGCAAGAGCCATCACGTCCTTAACGGCAACGGTCATGCCCGAGAGCTTCCCCTCTTTGCCCGGAAAGCGTGAGGGTTCAAAGACTTCGAGGAAACAATTCAGCTCCGCGTTGCGGGCATTGGCGATATCAAAAGGAGTTGTCATTACTGCAAAAATACGGAATTATGGGATACGAAGTGATGGGGACGCTATTTCGAGATGATGATATTTATCGCAGAAGAAATATCACCTTGCGAACATACGAGAGAATACACACCACTTGCAAGCGAAGGAAAAATCACCTCTATGGAATGTCCTCCGTTTGTGAAATATTCGTTAAGTATCGCAGCAACGAATTTGCCTTCTGCGTCGAAGAGTTTTATCTGTAACTCTCCACTTCGCTGTAGATCGAAGGTGATAGTTCGTGTGCTTGCGCCGGGATTCGGGTAGATAGAGACAATGCTTATAGCTTTGGGAATGATTGGTGTTTGTCTGATTCCTTTCTTGACACTATCAATATTTGTGCTGATAAAGGCATATATCTCTCCTTTGATGCCTTTGTCCGGGTTCTCCGTCCAGGCAGCGCAGAAATTGCCGTCATAAACATCTATGCCTGTATAATCACCAATGAACGGGTCGCCATTTATACCGATGACCTGAAATGGGTTTGACATTGAATCAGTAAGCGCAAACGCTTTTTCTGTCGTGCTTAAACGAAGCAGGTACGGTTGATACTTGATGTTCTTCGTGTCGTTCTCGCTTGAGAGATAAAATAGATATGCCTTCCCTGTTATCGGGTCAATAGATAGTGACGGTTGAAATCTATCTCGCTGCAATGATGAGCTATCCCCTTCAAAACCGATAGTAGCTGGCGATGTCCATGTCTTGCCTTCATCGGTGCTTGTTACGTATTTGAGTATCGAAGATCGTTTCGAGTTTGCATGATCCCAATACCCATAGTCAACATAGACAAGATGTATGATGTTTAAGATTGGGTCTATGTCGTATGTAATATAAGGGATGGAGCGAAAGCCATTTGATCCTTTCAAGAGTGTTAGCCCTGCACCAAGATAGAACGGATAGTTAAAGTACGGCGCAAGTGTATCGGTCGCGAATGTTTTCCCTCCGTCATCCGAAGAAAGAAAATAGTGATATGTCGTATCATCATCTGCTCCGTGCTCACTGTACTCACTAAACGCAAGAAAAACCTTCCCGCCTTTACCAACTTTCACTTGCGAAAAGTATCGATAGCCTTGTGTGACCACGATCGGTTTGCTCCAGGTCTTTGCGCTGTCATCACTATAGGCAATGCGTATCCCCGACAAATAAAACGCAGAATCAAAATGGAGCCATGAGAGGTAGAGACGGTTATAATATGGGCTTGCAGGGTCGCGGTCAATGGCAATGCTCTCTTTGTCCTCATCATCATGTGTAGAAGTTTTTGTTACTACCGGAGCCGTGTACATCCACTTCTTCCCGTCGGGTGAATACGAAACGAGTATGTTCGAGAGATTTGAAGCAAAGTCTTTAATAAGATGCGCGTAGTAAAACCCACCGCCGTTATCAGCAACGATCATCGGATCGCCAAGAGCCGAATATGGCGGGGGTACCTTCGGGATGCGATAGGTATCCCATGTTTTGCCTCCATCGGTCGTAGTATATGAAGGCATCGAGCGAATATCCATCACCTCATCGTTCGAGCCGATAACGATATTGTTCTTATCTGTTCTGCTGATTGCGACCGACGTTTCATCCTGACCAAAATCATCGAGCGATACATTCTTATAGTTACCGCCTGTTGCTTGTTGGGCTTGCCGGAGGAGGGTATCGCGTTGTTTGAGTTTGTATCCTATTGTTTTCCGGAATACTTCACTTCGTGGATAGAGCCATTCGCCGTTTGGATGCTTAACTATCTCTTCTTTGATGCGAAGTTGTCTCTCGCTCTGTGCAAATAGCAAAGAAGGGAAAAGAACAAGATAGAGAATGGCAGATTTCATGAGAATAAAAACGAGGAAGTGCGAGCAAAGTTCGCTAAGAAAACAATAGGAGGATTAAAAACGTAAATAGAACTTCGCTTGGATATCGAGTTCGGCAGGTTCGTCAATACCAAGACCAAATGAAGGACCGATAGTAAAATCAAATCCGAAGTTCGAACCGCTACCACCTGGGGTTGACATAATGCCGACAGCAGGTTCGAGGAGCGTTGCAGAGTGTCTCTCGCCTGCGGTTTCAGGTGTCTCCTTCGAGAAGATACCGTAGTAACCTAAGCGAACGACAGGATTGATAATACCATCAAGAAGTGAAATCGGCGACCAACCTAATTGCAAACCAAATGACTTTGGTGACTGGAATATCTGCGAGAAATTCTGCGGCTCTTCGTAGCTTAAGTACGGCACGTTCGATGAGTACAGCAAGCCGAATGACATATCGAATGTGAGTGCAGGCACTGCAGATTCAACACCGATAAATACATTCATCCCCGTACTCTTACCAAAACCAAGACCGGAGCGTCCTTGAATACCTGCGATAACATCGCCGGACTTTGCATCAAGTTCTTGTTTGATAGTAGAATTCTCGTCTCGGAGCAAATCATTAGTTGATGTGAGTCGCTCTGACTTTACCTGCTCGATTGCAAGAGCAAGGTTAAGCTGCTCTAATCGCTTTTTTGCACTAAGTTTTTGTCCACCGACTTCAAGTGTATCAGCATTCATCAGGTCAATGCCGTTACCAACCATAAGCGGCTGTTTCTTCTCGAAGTTTTTTGTTACGTTAAAAAGCTCTCTGCCTGTACCAACCTCTTTTACGACCATACGGTACTGATACGTACCATTGATAAGAGGCTTTGCGTCGTACTCTGCCAAATAATCCGCCGGGCGCATGATCGAATCAATGAGCGTATGCGGATGTGCTTCATCCACAACAGAAAGTATATCAAACTTTACATGCGCTATCTGCGCGATCGTGTATGGCACTGAAAGGCGAGATGAAACCGGAGAAAGTGATGCCTTCCCAAGATCGAACTTCAAGCGTTCGCTTGAGAGGAGTATGCTCTCGCGCAGATGACGCGCAAAATCTTCATAGAAGTTTAACGGCTCAGCATTGTCCTCGATCTTGATGATAAGCGCTTGACGGTCAGGCGGTGTGTTATCAAGACGAAGTTGTATCGGCTCACCGATCTTAAATGCAAACTCTTTCGCATAACGCTCTAGGCGTACTTCACTTTCGGAGCGGTTGGATTGTATAGCGCGCTCGATGATACAATAGTAACGGATCGTATCAGATTGCCTTACCGACGGAAGCGGCAATATGCCAAGATAAACCGTATAAGAAGCATCATCACCGCGAAGAACATTTGAAAGGTTGCTTACAAGTGGCAGTGCAAGCGGTGTGCGAGCAGAGCCGACGAAATACATAACTGATTGCGGCGTGGCTGGGCTTTTATCAATACTCTCTTTTCCTTGTGGTGAGAAGGCGATGTATCTTGGCTCAAGGAGAAAACTTGTTTCGTGGAGAACAACTTCACCACTTGGCGCATCAGTGCGGATATAATCTGCCATCACGCGGAGTATCTCGGGCTCAAGCTTTGTATCACGATAGTTAGCGCGTTCTTTTTCGATGCGCTCGAACATAAGGTCGTCAATGCTCTTGACGTATGCGCTCGGGTCGTCGTCGTTACTATACTTTTGTTCGGGAAGTGTGTTTTGCTGTGCGCGGAGCGAAGAAACCGAAATGACAAATGCCGCAACTACCAATAGGTATGCGGCACTATGTCTAACGATCTTCTTCAGTTGTTTCATGCAGATTGTTCCTGTGCGAACAGTTTACATTTTGTCCTGCTGGGTGATCTCGATAACAGGAGTTTCCTTTACGAGCTTTGCATAACGGCGTGAGATCATAACATCAGTAGGAGTGCTTACCTCTTCTGAAGCAGCAGCAATGTTCTCTTTTGCGATCGGTGCTTTTTCTGTGGCGACGGTCGAAACATTCTTACGTGTCTGCTTTGGAGTTACGGAAGTCGTCTTGGCTGTAGGAACTGCTACATCAGCAAGCACAGGAGCTTCGGTACCAACAATTGGGGTCGAAGTAAGCGGAAAGTCTTTTGGCTGCTCAAGTGCAATAGTGGGCTGAACTTGAATATCATTCTTGGGCAGTGATGTCCAGAGGACACCAAGCAAGAGAGCAAATGCAACACCAATACTCGTGCGTCGGAACCACATCTGCTTGATCATTGGTGCAGCAGTACGGATCGGATGTGCAGGCGGAGCATCAACAAGCTGTTTCTTAGCAAGTTCTTTGCGTAGTGCAGCCATTGCCTTGTTATCAGCTTCAGCGGTAAGCATAAAGCGCTCATCACTTGCCGAGCGGGCAAATGCTTTGGCCATCACATAATACTCAAGGGCAGCATGTGCAAGTTCTTTATCACCGGCAAGAGCGGTCTTTACCTCACGTGCGGTAACATCAAGTTCACCGTCGAGATAGGCAACAATATGCTCTTCGTTCAAATATGTGTTCTTATTCATCATCGTCACTTTCTTTTTCTTCCTTCGCCAGCTTTTCTAAGTATTCACCACCTAACATGGGGCGTAATACTTTTCGCAGACGTTTTTTTGCTCTGAATACTCTGATACGAATAGTCGAGAGCGATGTTCCCGTCAAGCGTCCAATCTCATCGTAGGTCAACCCTTCATACTCACAGAGCATAAGCGCCTCTCTGTAGGTTTCGGGTAGTTCTGCAATTGCTTTGAGCAAGAGATCGGTCTGTTCCTTTTTCGTGAGCACTTCAAGAGGGTTATCGGAGCGCTGAATGCCTGTTGGGGCATTAAGTGCTTCTTCTTCATTGAGGTGATCGGGGTCAAAAGGTCCACCCGAAGACGAAACCATGTGCTTGATCCCGCGTTTTTTCCAGCTTAGGCAGGTGTTGCGCGTTATCGTGAAGATCCACGCGCGAAACTCGCCATGCTTGAAGGTATTTCGGTACTGTGAGACACGCAGGAATACTTCCTGATACGTGTCTTGCACAAGGTCTTGCTGAAGTCCGGCTGAAAGCATCACTTTCGTACAGTAGGCAAAAACGCTTGCTTTGTATCGTTGATAGATAGCAAAGAACGCTTTTTCATCGCCTTGCTGATAGCGAAAGAATAGCTCTTCGTCGGATTCCGGTCCACCGGCTTTTGAATCAATGAACTCATCGGTGAAACTTCGTGCAAGTGCAGGTGTTTTTTTCGCCTGTGCTTGTGGGAACAACTCCGAACGCGGTATCTCTACCTCGTCTAAAGGTTGTTTCTGCACGATTTCCAGCGAATCATCACCGGAAAGAACGGTCTCAGTTATAGGAAAGTCGTTTGGCATCCATTCGAAGAGGGCGTCGAATTTATCCTCATCTCGAGCCACGCTTTCCTCTTTCTGACTCTTGTCTTTCGGAGGTTCGCCCGATTCTATGTAAGAACTTTCAGACACGATAAAAATTACACCTCAACGTGGATAATTTGTTAAAAAAGTGATGATTATTTCATATTTCTATGAACAAAACTTCACAAACATACGGAATGTTGAAAAGTGTTTAACTGTGGGGATAATTTAGCACTATTTACAACACCAGAACTCTCTTTTGAACAATCACTATGCCATCGGAAAAATTGCCGATAATTGCTCTTCATTATACCCAGCCGAAAGAGCAAGTATCAGTTTCAACCGCGCCTTTTGTCCGTTCAAATAAGGAGCAAATAGACACCCAAGCTTTTGCAGCTGACGCCCAGCACCAGGGTAAGCATAATACGCACGTACCGGACCCGACGGGCAACGAGAAGTGATCACGACAGGAATACGCATCTCACGCGCCTTAGTAATACCGTTCATTGCACCCGGCGGTACATTCCCCTGTCCCATTGCCTCGAAAACGATACCTTTTACTCCCTCTCTTATCGCACATGAAATGAGCATGTCATCCATGCCTGTATATGTCTTAAACAACTCAACGTATGGCAATTCGTTATCATCACTTATTGAAATATGTTGGCGAAACTTGGAAGATCGAAGCTTCTCGGGTGGGCCAAGCGAAAGTGTATCTACCGTGCCAAGCGGACCGTATTCGGGTGAACGGAATGTATCGGCTCGCATCGTATGTGCTTTGGTAACTTCTGCGGCATGATGTATCGTACCATTCATCACGATAAGTACACCTTCATTAGTAAAATCATTGCTTGATGCTACTGCGATGGCATCAATGATATTACTTCCGCCATCCCATGCCGTATCAAGCGAGTGGTGCATTGCACCTGTAAAAACTACCGGCTTCTCGCCGCCGATTGTAAGATCAAGGAAGTACGAGGTCTCTTCCATTGAGTCTGTTCCATGTGTGATAACGATGCCATCACTATCATCGCTTGCCGCACGCACAAAATCTTTGAGCGTCAGCATCATCTCCGGTGACATGTGAGGTCCGGGAAGCGTAGCAAAGTCGAATATCTCGAACTCTACGTTCGGCAGATACTTCCCAACTTCAGGGATACGGTCAAGGACTTCCTTGCCTTTGAGGTTCGGCACAAGCCCCGCATTCTTATCGGTCGTAACTGCAATCGTGCCACCGGTGAAGATAAGCGCGATACGCTTCTTCTTCACTTGGCTTGTAGCCGTCTGTTCTTTCGTTAGAGGTATATCTACAGCAACATCACTCATATCTCGTGTGGGGCAAAGAAAATTGTACCTAAAGATGAACGACTATCAGCCAGAGAGAATTTCACCTTGGCGAAGAAACCCAATACCGCTCGTATTGAGGTAAACCATTTGCATACGAAAATGTTAGAATTAGAAAGGAGAATATCGTATGGAAACGACTATTTCAATGAAAGATACCGTTCTTCGGGCGATGCAAAGTCTACCGGAAAAAAATACTATTGACGTTGCAATGGAAAGATTACTCTTACTGGCAAACATCGAAGAGGGTTTGGATGATGTCAGGGCAGGCAGGGTACATTCACAAGAGGAAGTAGAAGTAATGTTCGAGCAATGGGAAAAGTAAACTGGTCTGACAAAGCTATAAAGGATTTACGTCAGATCAAAAGGTATATTTCACTCGACAAGCCAATAGCCGCAAAACTTTTTGGTAAGCGGCTATTTGCTGCAACCAAACGACTTGAATTATTCCCGTTATCAGGCCGGATAGTACCCGAAAAAGAAGATACTACTCTTCGTGAGATAATTTTCCATAGTTACAGAATAATATATACGGTCTCTGATACGTCTGTTGAGATCATCACCGTCTTTCATTCATCTCAACTCCTCGACTTCTAATACTCTACATGGGATTAAAATCAGACAGGAACATCTCCACCACCACCGACCGCATCGAGAATGATCTTGAGCGTTCGCTCCGCCCTTCGGGCTTTGACGAATTCTCCGGACAGCCGGGTATCGTTGAGAACCTGAAAGTATTTATCGCTGCGGCAAAGCAACGGGGCGATGCGCTCGACCACTCGCTCTTTACCGGTCCACCGGGGCTTGGCAAGACGACGCTTGCGAATATCATCGCATCCGAGATGGGCTCTGCGATAAAAACAACATCAGGTCCAGTTCTCGAAAAGCCCGGTGACCTTGCAGGTCTGCTGACAAATCTCGAAGAAGGCGATGTACTCTTTATAGATGAAATACATCGTCTCTCGGCTGCAGTCGAAGAATATTTATACTCTGCGATGGAAGATTATCGACTTGATATTATGATTGATTCAGGTCCTGCTGCACGTTCAGTGCAGATAGATCTTAAACCATTCACACTTGTCGGAGCAACAACGCGCGCGGGGCTTCTCTCTGCTCCGCTTCGCTCACGTTTTGGTATTACAAATCGTCTGGACTACTATGATGCGAAGACGCTCAAAGGTATTATTGAGCGCAGTGCATCCATTATGAACATTGCTATCACTTCCGACGGAGCTATGGAACTGGCACGACGCTCACGCGGAACACCTCGTATTGCTAATCGCTTGCTGGCACGTACCCGCGACTTCGCACAGGTCAAGGGCAGCGGTGAGATAACACATGAGATTTCTCTGATCGCACTTCGCGCACTTGAAGTGGACGAACATGGTCTTGATGAAATGGATAAACGCATCCTCCTTGCAGTCATCGAGAAGTTCGGCGGCGGACCAGTCGGCGTGAACACCATAGCCGTAAGCGTCGGCGAAGAACCAGGCACCATCGAAGAGGTCTATGAGCCCTTCCTCATCCAAGAGGGCTTCCTCAAACGCACCCCCCGTGGCAGAGAAGTAACAGAAATGGCGTACCGGCATTTCGGGATAAACCAACCATCACGGTCACAGAATTTATTTGATAATTGAAATGGGAAAAAATAATTCAGAATCATCACCTTCAAGGGCATTGGCTGCAAAGACAGTATATGCCACCTTCAAGTACTTAAAGGAAAGAGGCGGTCAGGCACCTTCAAAAGAAGTTATTGATGAATTATCACAAAGACTAACCTTCAACGAATGGGAAAATCATCGGTATGAAAGGACAGGTTATGTTCGTTGGCAATCAATCCTACATTTTTTTACTATTGATTGCAACAAAGCAGG
>JAYUZC010000325.1:0-4154 GCA_043752045.1 Bacteroidota bacterium
TAGAAATTATGTTCAAGGTAGATAGATGCGACTTCATCGCCCATGAACTCAAATGGATAAAGCCCTCTGAAGTTATTAAACTTCGAGAAGAACTTGTCCCTTGTTTCAAAGTAGAACGAATTCCACCTCGGTAATTCGCCTGCGAATGTCGTCCCGTATCTGCCTGTAATATCCATCACACCCCACCCACCAAGGCGTTTTGAGAGGGAAAGTGAGAAGTCACCGGTAGAGAAGATGTAGTGGCTTCCAATATCTTTGGAAGTTGAGGTGAAAATGGCATTTGTAGCAACTGATAAACCGTCTATCTCAAAATTGTACTTGGCGGAAATTTCAAGCGCAGCGTAATCTTTTTCAGACGCAAGCCCAATATCACCTAACTCGCCTGTAGTAGTATCACTGGAGTTTATGAGAAGGTACGGATTATATGTCGCATCGGATATTATAGTCTCTATAAATCTAACACTTAACATATTACTTGAGCGCTCCCAAGGAGTGATGTCAATGCCACCCTTGAAACCTCGTTGGTAATAGAATTCAGAGTAATCCTCGTTGTAGGCAAGTGATGTGATTGTGTTCTCGATGCTTGAATACAAGTTACCCCTTGCTGATATATCATCAGAGTATTCAGCAACAAGCCAAAGCTTTACGTCCTGAACATCTTTGTATTCACCTTTGAAGTCACCATCAAGTGAGCCACTGAAGACATTTGATTTCTTCCTATTATAAACGATACCCTGTCGCAGACCTATAGTGTACTTCCACATTTCATCACGAAGTCCGTAGGCAGCTTCGCCTGACAATGTAAGAGGAAATTTTTCCCATGGCTTAATACTTGTACCAAGTCCAAATCGCCACCCTTCAACCGTATTGTATATAGGAATTTGAATAAGCGAGAGTAATGTGCCGAGACTAAATATATTAGCGGCGGGTTCTTCTTTTCCTTTTGTGATAGTACTATCAATCCTCTCATACGCCTTCTCCTCATCTATCGCAAGCGGAATGGCTCTGTTCTTACTCCACGTTTTGCTGTCAATAGAGTCGGCAGATGCAAGAGCGATGTTGCGTTTTCCGGCGAAGAGTGAATCGGGAAGCCCGATATTGATGGTATAGTTCTTAATGAGTGATAAAAGCTCGATACGGAATACAGGCACGAGAGGGATTGCAAGTTTTACTTCGATGAAGGTTCGTAAGTCAATCGGCATCCAGAACGAATCTCTGTAGAGATCGAACGTCTGCTGCATTCGTAGCTCGCTTAGTGGTCCGAGTTTTACAGCTTTTGAGGGTTCAAGCTCTAGGAATGCAATTGTATAATCATTTTGTGCTATCCAAAGCGAACCATCGAAGGCAGTTGAAAGTGTGCCGGGATAAAGTACTATTTGCCATACAGGTTCGCCGTTGACCTTCGTTGTTCCGATGAGGTCATAATCATACGAATTAAATGCATCGTCGGCGACAGGACTCACCAGATCGTATTCATCAAAGTCAATCCTGTCATCATAGAAATTCATTATTGTCCCGACACTAAAGACATTTGCTTCGGCAGGGAAGTTTGCGGTTTGTTTGCGACCTGTGATTCGCTCAAAAAATCCTTTCTCTTTATTCCAATACCCTTCGGCAGTTGATTCGACTACAGAGCGTATCATTGTATCTCGTCCTGATATTGTCTTCACATTCCACCTGGAGTACGCTTCGCATTTATAATCAAAGAGTTTATCGCGCCATTCTTTCTTCCGGCGTATCACTTCTCGCATAATGCGCCTCGCCTCAACTCGTGATGCATCACCACGGATAACTATTTCGTTGCTCTTGACTGGTGTTGCCGAAAGCAAGAGATCTTTTTTTGTATCCTTGTCGATAGTTACTTCAACTGTATCCGGCTCAAAACCTACGGCAGTGATACGAAGACGGAGGCGTTTATCCGGCTCAAGCGAGAGCGCATATCTTCCGTCCTTATTTGCTATCGTACCCTTCTTTGTGCCGATGATTGAGATGCTTGCTCTTGGGATAGCATCGCCGGTTCGTTTCTCGGTAATTGCTCCGGTGAGGCGTACTTCATCTTGTGCGTGGAGTGAATTCAGGAATGCAAAACATACGAACAAAGAACAGATAACGGCTCGAAGCATAATAGAAGTGAGGATGAATTGGAATGCTAACTTTTTATGCTATAAAACGTTCGTCTATTAAGCTTAATAATTGTTCATCAAAGTGCTGCTTTCCCAACATATAACATGTCATCATCTTGTGAGACGTTAATGATGTATGTACCTCTTGAAAACGTATCCCGTTCAACAATGAATTTCGCTTCGTTCGTTTTGAATTGTGTTACTTCTTTGCCTGATATATCATAAATAGTTATCACAATTTGAGAACGGGTAGCTATTCTCGATAGGTCTATTATCGAATTGCCTGAGACAGCATCATTCGAGATGGTAACAATTTGATTCGTATAATTTTTGTCATGGACTGATGATGTTGCTTTCCACTTATCGTATAGAGTTTGTAGTGAATCGATCGGGTCGCGTCCTGTCTTTGTTCTTCCGACGGTAAGGTTTAGCTTATATGTTTTGTCAGGGTCTTCCCATCGTGATACGCGTAGGAAGGATGACTTGCTTGAAAGCCCATCTGCTAAACATCGCGTATCAGCACCGGGGACATTCGCGCCTTGCAGACAAGCCATAAGTTTTTCTGCAAGTGTACCTTCGGTTCGAAGGAAACGCGCTTCCATCGAATCAAGAATTTCCTGCCCTAATAATATATTACCTTGGATCGCGTAGTTACGTCCAGTGATGTGATTTTTATAATCGAAACATTCGACACCTGTATATGCTGCAGTTCGCGGTGTACCTGATCCGTCAAGATCAACAACTCCGTATTGACGTTTTTCCGGATTGCCATTGTAATCATTTTCTTCAAGCCATGCTATTATTTGTTCAGGTGTATCACCAGCAAGCATCCGCTCACGTGCGGCAAGTTGATTTTCGAGAAGCCCGTATGATTGTGTATGGATAGCCCCGTGCCCGCCGATAATATCACTGATAAAGACCGCGCCGGGGAAACCGGCTTGTTCGGTAAGACAGGTTGCGCCAGCAGAACCAATCTCTTTTGTGACGGTATCTATAGCGACGATAGAAAAAGTATCTTGTGCAAAGCTAAAATTTGCCCAAATAATGAGTAAAAGCAGAAAAGAGTATTTCATCGGCATTTCGATTTAGGGTACAAATATACAGCCGTATCTGAATTAGATCCTCATGAATAAATCTTTAAAATTTCCTATTCTCTATTCCCTACCCCCAATCACCGAAACCCTACCCCTTCCGTCGTTGTTTTCTCTCGACTATAATTACACCCATATCGGAGCTATATGAATCAAGGCACTATTGTACAAGTTATCGGACCCGTTCTCGATATTGATTTCCCAAGCGGGATACTACCTTCAATCTTAAATGCTATCAAAGTCCCTCGTACCAATACAGAGGGCAAGACAGAAGACCTCATCGCTGAAGTTCAGCAGCATCTTGGTGAGGACAGAGTCCGCGCCGTTGCTATGGACTCGACCGAAGGTCTGACACGCGGCTTGGCTGCATTCGATCTTGGGAAGCCGATTTCCGTACCTGTAGGTCCGAACGCGCTTGGTCGCCTTATTAATGTCGTTGGTAACACCATCGACGGCGGACCACCGATCCAATCCAATTTTAGCTGGCCTATCCACCGCGACGCACCGAAATTCGAAGACCTTTCGACATCAGCAGAAATGCTTGAGACAGGTATAAAGGTTATTGACTTGCTTGAGCCGTACTCAAAGGGCGGTAAGACAGGTCTCTTCGGCGGCGCTGGAGTGGGCAAGACGGTTGTTATCATGGAGCTTATTCATAACATCGCTATGCATCACGGCGGATACTCGGTATTCGGCGGCGTTGGCGAGAGAACCCGCGAAGGAAATGATCTATACCTCGAAATGAAAGAGGGCGGCGTTCTTGATAAAACAGTTCTTGTATTTGGTCAGATGAACGAGCCGCCCGGAGCACGTCAGCGTGTCGGTTTGACGGCTCTGACCTTCGCAGAGTATTTCCGCGATGAAGAGGGTAAGGACGTTCTTCTGTTTATTGACAACATTTTCCGTTTTACGCAGGCAGGTTCTGAAGTATCTGCTCTTC
>JAYUZC010000326.1:0-4138 GCA_043752045.1 Bacteroidota bacterium
CCCCTCCCGCGTACTCTGTTAGGAGCCACACATTGGTAGCGCGGGGCGTAAGCCCTGGAAAATAAAGCAAAAACTATTCTACGGATACTACTTGTTAAACATTCATCTTATAAATGGCTCAGTTATAAATACCCTCAAAAACATAGCGATTTTTTCGATTATCTGCCTTTTGCTAATGCAATCTGGTAGTGTTGCATTTTTTTCAATTGTGAATTTCATCTGTGGCGAACATCATTCTCTTACGTTTTCATTGGAGAACAACACCTTTGTTACCGTCATGCACCATGCTGACGAAGGTAAGCACCAAGATGAAAGATGTTGCATTACCGAAGAACACCACCAATTTTACTCGTCACAAAGCGAGCAAATAAACACTTCAATAAAGAACCCAATCAAGTCTCCACTTACAAATTTTTTGGTGAGTAGCCATAGATTTGATATGATGAGAGTGTGTAGTTTCTTGTCATCTCTACCTAACTCATCGGTTCGAATACCTTCACACTCCTCAGCATCCGGCAGTATTCTACGCATTTAGCCGACCCATTCCCCTCATTCTTAATGTGAACAATACGCCTATCCTCAACGGATGGTGTATGGTCATTATTTATATATATTTGTATCCAAAATTTGTACAATGAGCATTAGCAAAAAAAATAAGATAGTAGGGATAGGGATCCTCGCAGTTCTTCTTGGTGGGTTACTTATCTATTTCCTGACGAGTAGTTCGGACTCTGGACATGACGATCAGGGCAGTCATGCAGGGCTCGATAATCATGGCAAGGAAGAGCATACAGAAACTCCCAAAGGACCTCACGGTGGAAAGCTATTCGTAACCGATGAGCTTTCTGTCGAGTTAAGTATTTATGAGTCAGGAGTACCACCGGAATTCAGGATGTACGTCCTCTATAATAACTCTTCCATCGATTTACGAACTGTGCAAGCAAGTGTGACACTATACCGGCTTGCAACCGAACCGGAGAAGATAACGCTCACTCCGAAAGAGGATTACTTGGTTGGTGATAAGGAGATATACGAGCCACATTCTTTCATGGTTGCTATTGCAGTAACACATTTAGGGAAAGTATATCAATGGAAGTATGAGCAACTCGAAGGCAGAGTAGAGTTAAGCAGCGAAGCCATTACTTCATTGGGTATCAAATCAGAACGTGCAACCGGACAAACAATTGAAAGCACCATTGAACTTGTCGGTGAGGTCAAAGCAAATGAGACGGCACTCGTGCGTATTATGCCCTTAGCCAGAGGGTATATCTCTGATGTAAAAGTAAATCTGGGTGATAATGTTCGTAAAGGTCAGCTTCTTGCTGTTATTCAGAGCAGAGAGCTTGCGGAAATAAAAGGGGAATACCTCTCTTCGGAAAAACAATTCGAGCTTGCAACAGCAGAATACATTCGCTCTGAAGAACTCTGGAAGAAGCAAATACTTTCTGAGAAAGAGTTTTTGGCGGCTCGGCAAGAAAAAGCCGAGGCAGAGATTCACCGTGAAAGCGCACGGTATAAATTACTTGCGTTGGGATTGAGCAAGGCGCAGATACAGTCATTCTTGAGCGAGAAAGATGGAAATCTCTCACGCTATGAACTTCGTGCACCCATGAGCGGAGTCATCATAGAGAAGAAGATAGTCGAAGGAAATGCCATCACGAGCGATGAGGCAATGAACTCGCCACTCATGGTCATTGCAGACATGTCATCGGTCTGGGTAATGCTTAGTGTACCTATGAATGACATATACTTGGTTAAAACCGGACAGCAAGCCGTCATTACCGTTGATGGCTCTGAGGTATCGGAGGTTGGAAAGATTGTCTATGTTGACCCTGTCATAGACGAAACAACCCGCACTGCAAAAGCGAGAGTTGTCATGAACAACAATAACCGCTTATGGAAAGCAGGCATGTTTGTTAAGGCAACAATCACTATGGGGAAAGTATCTGTGCCCATTGCAGTCCGTCTATCTGCATTACAAACATTTCGAGATTGGAATGTAGTTTTTCTGCGTGATAGTAATACTTTTGAGATTCGACCTGTCGAATTAGGAAAGCGTGGACAGGAGTGGGTTGAAGTGCTATCTGGGTTGCGACTCAATGACGAGTATGTAAGCGAGAATAGTTATCTTATCAAAGCTGATATTGAGAAATCTGGTGCAACACATGACCACTAAAACAACGTACCACAATGCTTGAAAAAATTCTTCACGGTTCGATACGCAATCGTTGGTTCGTCTTGGGGGCTGTGCTTTGTATTGCTATTCTTGGTGTGTATAACTTTCAACGATTACCGATTGATGCAGTCCCTGATATAACGAACGTTCAGGTGCAAGTAAATACCGAGGCGATCGGATATTCCCCTTTAGAGGTTGAGCGTCGCATTACTTTCCCTATTGAGACAGCACTTACAGGCATTCCTGGCACGGAATATACACGTTCCATCTCTCGATACGGTCTATCTCAGATTACTGTCGTTTTCAAAGATGGAACGGATATTTACTTCGCTCGTCAACTTCTGAACGAACGGTTACAGGAAGTGAAGGATATGCTTCCGCAAGGCATCTCTCCTTCAATGGGCCCTATCGCGACAGGGCTGGGTGAGATCTATCTTTGGACAGTCGAAGCAGAGCCAAATGCTCTCAAAGAAGACGGCACACCTTATTCACTTAGTGACCTCAGGACAATACAAAATTGGGTCGTTAAACCTCAATTAAAAACTATTGAAGGAGTTGCTGACATCAATTCCATTGGAGGGTATGAAAAACAATTACACATAACTCCATCACCGGAAAAGTTGCAAGCATACGGAGTAACATTTATACAAATAATAGAGGCATTAGAAAAGAATAACAGTAATATAGGTGCAGGATATATTGAGCATTATGGACAACAATATCTTATTCGTGTTCCCGGCCAGGTATCAAGTATAGAAGATATAAGCAATATTGTGATTGATGTAAAGGGAGGCACAGCGCTTCGCATCAAAGACATAGCAGATGTAGCAGAAGGAAAGGAACTCCGAACCGGAGCTGCTACTCAAAATGGTGAAGAAGTCGTCCTAGGCACGGTATTTATGCTCATAGGTGAAAATAGTAGAACGGTTTCCGAACGAGTCGATAAGAAAATGGAAGAGATTAATCGCTCTCTACCCTCTGGAGTAATTGCAAGGGCTGTCTATAACAGAACAAACCTCGTTGATGCGACTATTGCAACGGTCGAGCGTAACTTGGTCGAAGGTGCACTACTTGTCATCGTAATACTATTTCTCTTTCTTGGTAATATTCGTGCTGCGATATTAACAGCTCTTGTGATACCACTCTCCATGCTCTTTACTATTACTGGAATGGTATCAACGAAAGTAAGCGGAAATCTTTTGAGTCTTGGCGCTCTGGATTTCGGCATCATCGTTGACGGAGCAGTTATCATCGTAGAAAACTGTATCCGGCGATTAGCAGAAGAACAGCATAAACTCGGACGGCTTCTCTCGATGAAAGAACGATTTGAGACCGTCTTTCAAGCATCAAAAGAAGTCCGAAAGGCAACGATGTTCGGCGAAGCGATTATCATGATAGTCTATCTACCTATTCTAACGCTCACAGGCATAGAAGGCAAGATGTTCTATCCAATGGCAATTACGGTTATCATAGCGCTAACATCAGCGATGGTGCTATCAGTAACTTTTGTCCCTGCCGCTGTCGCTATTTTGCTTCGTGGTAGAATATCTGAAAAAGAGATATTCATTGTCAAGTGGGCAAAGCAGGTTTATAGTCCTGTTCTTGATTTCTCACTAAAGAATAAAGCTGTTATTCTCCTTGGCGCGGGATTCCTTGTTGTTGGAAGTCTCTTTATCGCATCAAGAATGGGAAGCGAATTTTTACCGGTTCTTGACGAAGGGGATATTATAATTCATGGGTTACGAATCCCCGGTACTAGTCTCACACAGGCGATTCAGATGCAGGATGCAATGGAGCTTAAGTTAAAGACCATCCCTGAAGTAGAGAGGGTCTTTGCAAAGATTGGAACAGCGGAAATAGCAACAGATCCTATGCCGCCGAGTGTAGCAGATGTGTATGTAATGATGAAGCCCCGTGACCAATGGAAAGACCCGAACCGCCCAAAACATGAGGTCATTGCTC
>JAYUZC010000327.1:0-10193 GCA_043752045.1 Bacteroidota bacterium
AAAATCCAACGTATGACGGACGTGGTACAATAGTGTGTATCCTTGATGACGGTGTGGATATTGGTATAGCAGGTCTCTTGAAAACAAGCGAAGGGAAGACGAAAGTATTTGATGTACAGGATATGTCGGGTACCGGAGATGTAACCTATACAGAAGTTAAAAGAGATGGAGATAAAATCATCTTCGGCGGAAAAGATGTACTGCGCGGACTTTCAACGCTTAACATCTCATCATTTGATGGTAAATATTACTACGGGGTTCTACCCGAATTACGATTTCAAAATGGACTCGATGATCTGAATTTCAACGGCAGTGACTCAGACTCCTTTGGTGTGCTTATCTATCAAGATAGCCCAGATCATTATGTAGCAGTTGTTGATGGCGAGGGCGACCGTGATATTTCAAATGAATCTGTTCTTACGACCTATCGCGAATCACAATCAACATTTCGTTTTCGCGCCGCAAAAGATGCAAAGAAAAGCGACGGCAGATATTTAACGGGGGCTGTCAATATCCATCCGAAAGACAATCTCATTAATCTCTATTTTGCTGATGGCGGGCACGGCACTCATGTTGCTGGTATAGCTGCAGGATGTGGTATCGGCGGACAGCAAGGATTCAACGGCGTTGCACCGGGCGCAGAACTTGTTGCGTTGAAGTTTTCCGATAACACGATGAGCGGCGTTACGACAAGCGGCTCGATGAAACGATCGTATGAATATGTAATCAAGCTTGCCAGAGAAACCGGCAAGCCCGTGATCGCGAACATGAGTTTTGGTATCGGCTCCGAGATCGAAGGTCAGAGCGTGATGGATCAGTGGCTTGATTCTGTCCTTGATGCTAACCCTGATGTAACCGTGTGTATTTCCGGCTCGAATGATGGTCCCGGACTATCGAATATCGGTTTACCCGGTTCTTCGCGTAATGTGATCACAAGCGCGGCAATACTTCCTGATGATACAGGTCGCGATCTTTACGGCGTAAATATGTCAAAGTCAGTCGTATGGGATTTTTCTTCACGCGGCGGTGAACTCGCAAAACCCGATATTGCTACACCCGGCACAGCAATAAGCACTGTTCCTGATTATGTTGGCAATGACCGCTACAATGGCACAAGCATGGCATCGCCATACACAACTGGGTTTTGCTCGGCGTTAATATCGGCAATGATACAGAAGTATCCCGGCTATAAACCGAACGCGTACTTGGTCAAACGTTCGTTGCAGTTAAGTGCGAGACCTATCGAGGGCTTGACATTCCTCGATCAGGGCGCAGGTGTGCCTGATCTTTCTGCGGCATTTAGAATCCTTTCAGGTTGGTATCTTGGGAAGGATGCGCCGAAAGAGTACAAGATAGATGTTCAGATAGGCAATACTTCGCAGCACGGCTCGGCTGCTTATTATCGTAACGGTTTTTTTCCGAAAAATGGTGATCGAACAGTATTTACTCTTACCCCGATAATTTCAGGTATTACTAATCGTGATGCAATGGTTAGCTTTAATGCGTATGACCTCAAAGCTGATGCCCCGTGGCTCTCGACAGTTCAGTCAACGATCTATCGTCGGGGCACAGGTAGCTTTGCGGTGAATGTAGATTATGATGAGTTAAAACTACGCGCGCCGGGAGTCTATACAGGCAAAGTTATTGGCTATCCGAAAGGAAAGAAGAACTCGTATCCGGAATTTGAGTTGTGGAATACGGTTATCATCCCGAATAGATTTTCTCTTGAGAATAACTATAAAGTCACAACTTCTCCGATAGCAATAAAAAAAGAACATATCCACCGTCAGTTTTTTGTGATCCCGCCGGCATGTATAGGGCTGAAAGTTCAGTTGAGTGCTAAATCCGACGGCGCATCAGCCGACGCTATCATCGTTAATAATGACGGACGCACCTTTAATAGAGTATCACTGAAGAAAAATTCACCCGATCGTTCTGTTGCATCTATTATCTCGCGTGATAAAAATCTCGAAGGTGTCATTGAGATCGTTCTCAAGAGCGGACTTACCGATGATGATGCACCTGATGGCAAGGTGGAGCTTAGCGTTGAGCCGATAGTATTAGAAGTTAAAAAAGATTGGATAACAAAAGGCAACGACAGCTCTATAACAATAGCCCTGCATCTTGTCAATGGCTCAAAAGAGCTGACATTTACACCGGAGTTCTCTATCAAAGGGTTTGAGCGCTTTATTGATACACTCCTGGTGAAGACTGACGAGTTCACCTATCCTTTTAAACAGATCGCCTCTGAATCAGGAGCGGCATTTTCTTTTACACTAGAGAGAGAAGGGTATAATCAATATACTGATATTGGTCTGCAGATATTGAAGTCGTCCGGGAGTTCTGTGGCTAACGGCGCATTCGATGAGCGTGAAAGTGCGACGCGTGTACTTTTTTCGGATAAAGACACGAATGTATATCGACTCTACTTCAAAGGTGGGCTTGCTGATCCCGAACGAAGTAATACCACTCGGTTGAACATCCAAGAGCTTCGCACAGTAAAACAAAATGTTGCCACTACGATCACACCATCGGGCAAAATAACACTTTCGCCTGAACAATCAGTTGATATTCGTTTACGTTTCAAAGACTCGCGAAACCCAGCACTGAATGTACTTTCAGGTGTAGGTGAGTTAAAGTTAAAGGTTATTGGTCTTGCAGAAGAAGTTGTGATACCGATTCAGTTCTAAACCGGGTTACTTAATAATAGCAAATGGGAGCAACGCTTTCGACCCAGAGTTCTCTAAGGTAAGAATATACGAACCTGAAGCCATAGTACTATTTACAAAGCAGGTATTATGACCGCTCTTCGATACTGTCGTTTGTGATGTTACTATGCGTCCCATAATGTCTGATACGATTAGGGTAACATTTCCATCGGTTGCCGATGTGTAGTCTATCCCAACTCCATCACTCGACTTCGATATGTTCGTAATGCGTAGTGCGCTCTTATCATTAAGATATGAACGAATATAACTATCACCACATCCATCATCGACGCTAAGCACCCCTGCGGTAGAAGAAAGAGGAGAGTGATAGCTTGCGTAATAGTTGTCAATACTCAAAAGTGATGATTGGTCTTTTGCAAGATATGTCCGTAGCGGCAATATCAGATATGAATCTGCAGAATCTATTGCGATCGGGTATGATTCAGAACCGGCTATAAACTTCAGTTCAAGCTTACCATTTGCTAGTATTGTCGGACGTATAGAATACGTACAGAGCACAGAGCCCGGCGAACACGTAATACTACTTGTGATAAATTCTATGAGGTCACTATCATAGTCGAGACTAAACTTAAGTGTATCAAGGTTGATAGGATTCGGTCTCGCTCTAAAACGAAGTACGATACTCCCTGTATCACCGAATGAGCCAACCCTGCTCGAATCGATCCACACGTGAATACTGCCGAATGATTGTGCCTGTACGTTCAGTGAACCAAGAATAGATGTATCACCTTGAAGGATGAACTTTGCATTATAATCTCCAAGCAGCGCAGAAGAGAAGCGAACGGTCATCTTCTTTTCTTCAAATGGCTCAAACCTCATCGAAGGTAGCGACGCAATGATCTCTTTCGTATTTCCGCTTGAAGTGATAGATCCGATCGTGACAGGTTTAAGATTTGGATTTCTGAGTGTAAGTGAAATGGTAGAATCTGCGGGAGCTTCGTTTCTACCAAAGTCAATGACATTTCCTGAAAAGATAAGGGGCTGGATGGTTGATGTATCTTCCGGTGGAACGTAGTACACCAATCTGGTACTCTCATTTCCGGCAGAATCTTTTGAAGTATACAACGCATATGCCGACAACGCCGAATTGATAACCTCGAGAGAGTCGCTCGCTTGATAGGGATAATTGCTTCTAGTTGAATATTTGGTAAAGTTCGATAACGTTGTCGCGCCGAACGCTTGTAGTCCGCGTTCACACGGGTAGTTCTCTTGGGCTCGAAGAACTCTGGAAGTATATGTCGGCGATGCTGAGATTATCACAGGTGCAGTCGCATCATTAGGAGCAGGCGGCGTTGCGTAACTATGCCATTTTGTCTGATACGTGTTCTTGTAATCAAGAGTAAGACCGACCGTATGAAGTGAATTCCACCCACATGGTTTATTTGTGGTATATCGAAGCATACAATGTTCTGCTTTGATATGCTCGGCAATGCGCTTCATATAATGTCCGTAGAGCAACGTATCAACGGCTTGATAGTACGTCCCGCCCGTTCGCTGCGCGAGAGCAAAGTTAGTTGGCGCATTGTCCTTGCCTGTTTCCATCACAAACGCTTTTATTCCCGCACGAAACAACTGGGTGCCGAGAGAATCAGGAAATAGTGTAAAATCATCGGTAATAAGTACGATAATCTTTTTTGGCGCATTCGACGCAGTAAGTTTTTTTATCGCTATAGGAATCGCTGCATCAACATTTGTATTCCCATAGAAGACAAGAGACCTAACAGCATTGAGACAGTTACTACTGTCAAGTGCGCTGCCTTGTCTATAGTATTCTTCCGCCGTTTGTACTTGTGGGTAGTTTGCCGTGATAGAATCTGTATAGGCCAGCAAACTATACCGTGCACCGAAAGGGAGCTCACCGATGAACGTGCCGATGGATTCATAAAACTTCTCATATATCTTTGCCCTATTTCCAACAATACCAAGCATTGATGTACTATGATCGAGAAGGATGACTATATCTGCAACGTTGCTTACTTGGCAATCATAAATTTCTGTTGCAAGTGTATCGCCGTCTTCAGTAAGTGTGAGATGACCGCTCGTTAGCCCTGTCGTTGGAAGCTCGCCGTTCTCGCCGAGGATAACGGACATACGTACAACAGGGTACTCATCAATATTCGGATCGGAAGTTAAAAAGTCAACCTTTTGCCCAAGCGCAATGCACGGTAAAAGTATAAGGCAGAGATATAATAGGCGAAGCGAAAGCAGAAGACGATTGGGGTAATCAATTGCTATATATAAAGAACCCCCGAATTGCTTCGGGGGTTACAGAATTAATTCTCGAAAATGGTGCCTTGTTTTGGCGGAGGCGGTTCCTTCTTGCCGGTACCATTTCCCGTATCGAGTGATTCGAGAGCTTCATCCTCATCAGCAGGGACGTTCGCAACTGCAGCAACTCTATCACCATCTGCAAGACGAACAACTCGCACACCCTGCGTATTACGTCCCATAACTCGAAGCTCATGGACGTGTTGGCGAATGACCAAGCCGTCCTTAGTAACTACAATGAGATCGTCATTATCAACGACTTCACGGATTGCAATGAGTTTACCTGTCTTCTCGGTCGCTTTCATTGTAATAACACCCTTACCACCGCGTTTGGTGAGGCGGTAATCGCTGATGTCACTACGTTTGCCATAACCTTCTTCCGAGACGACGAGAACCGAAGTCCCGGTACGCTTCGGAGCGATCATGCCTATAACAATATCGCCCTTATCAAGAGTAATGCCTCGTACACCACCTGCAGTGCGTCCCATATCGCGGACGTCCTTCTCGTTGAAGCGGCAAGCCATACCTTCATGCGTACCGATAACAATTTCTTGCGTACCGTCGGTAAGGCGTACATCCACAAGGTTATCTTTTTCATCAAGCGTGATCGCCTGAATACCAGTGCGGCGAACATTGCCATACGCAGAAAGCACTGTCTTCTTTATCGTACCTTGCTCGGTGACCATCGTTACGTAATGCTGGTCGTCAAATACTTTGACATTGATAAACGCTGTTATGTGCTCATCGGATGGCTTCTCAAGCAAGTTTGCAATCGAGCGTCCCTTTGATGTTCTGCCGCCTTCTGGTACTTCATGTACCTTCAGCCAATAACATCTGCCCTTATCAGTGAAGAACATGATGTAATGGTGCGTTGAGGCGATGAACATATGCTCGACAAAATCGTCTTCGCGCGATGCCGCTCCCGTTACGCCCTTACCTCCGCGTCCTTGACGGCGATAGCCCGAAACAGGGAAGCGTTTGATAAAGCCGTTATGAGAGATTGTCACAACGACATCCTCTTCGGCGATCATATCTTCGATCGTGAAGTCCTTTGTATCAAAGATGATCTCCGTGCGACGCTTTGAAGAATACTTGCTCTTGACTTCGGCAAGTTCATCAGCGATGATCTTCATCTGAATGTCTTTTGAAGCAAGAATAGACTTTAACTTTTCAATAAGCTGTATTAATTCACGATATTCTGCTTCTATCTTATTACGCTCAAGACCTGTCAAGCGCTGCAGGCGCATCTCAAGGATCGCTTTTGCCTGAATCTCCGAGAGACCAAAGCGCTTGATCAAATTCTTCTGCGCTGTATCGGTGTCTTTCGACTTCTTGATTACCTGAATGACCTCGTCGATATTATCGAGAGCGATAATATATCCTTCGAGGATATGTGCGCGCTTTTCTGTCGCTTCGAGGTCGAACTTCGTTCTGCGAACAACGACTTCGTTGCGGTGGGCTACATAATGTTTGAGTATTTCATTGAGTCTAAGAACCTTCGGGATACCTTTAACAAGTGCAAGCATGATAACGCCGAACGTCGTCTGCATTTGCGTATGCTTGTACAGGTTATTGAGCACAACCTTCGCAACGGCATCACGCTTGAGGTCAACGACGATGCGTAAACCTTCTTTGTCGGACTCATCATTTACGCCCGATATACCTTCAAGCTTCTTATCGCGCACAAGGTCAGCGATCTTCTCGATGAGCGATGCTTTGTTGACCGTGTACGGTACTTCGGTTACGATGATCTTCTCTCTGTCGTTCTTATCGGTCTCGACCGTCGCACGCGCGCGAAGTATGATCTTACCGCGACCTGTCGTGTACGCATCGCGTACGGTATCATAACCATAAATAAGTCCGCCCGTCGGGAAGTCGGGGGCGGTGATATGCTTCATCAACTCTTCGTTGGTGATGTCATTGTTCTTGATGTATGCCAAACATCCGTCAATGACTTCACTGAGATTATGCGGCGGCATGTTCGTTGCCATACCGACTGCGATACCCGTAGCGCCGTTGACAAGAATATTCGGATACCCCGAAGGAAGAACAGATGGCTGCTGGAGCGTATCATCGAAGTTCGGGACAAAATCTACGGTGTTCTTCTCAAGGTCTTTGAGCATCTCCATCGCAAGCGGACGCATACGGACTTCCGTATAACGCATAGCTGCCGGAGAGTCACCATCCATCGAGCCGAAGTTACCTTGACCGTCAACAAGCATCTCGCGCATTGAGAAATCCTGCGCTAAGCGGACTATCGTATCATAGACCGATGCGTCACCGTGTGGGTGATATTTACCAAGAACTTCACCGACGATACGCGCACTTTTTTTGTACGGACGGTTCGGAGCGAGCGATAACTCGTTCATGCCATAAAGAACTCGGCGATGAACCGGCTTTAATCCGTCGCGAACGTCAGGGAGGGCGCGGCTGACGATAACGGACATGGAATAGTCAATATAACTCTCGCGCATCTCGTCTTCAAGCTGGCGCGGAAGTATTCTTTCTGTAGTTGTTGCCACGTAAAATTCTAAGGAAAATAGTGAGTTAGAAATGCAATTTTTATTGCCGATATTAAACAAAAAAAGGGGCTACATAAGTCCGTTCAAGTGGGAAAAAATGTGGAAATTATTGGCTATTTTAGAGCGAAATTGAGGATTTGTGGAAAATTGTAAAGGTATTATGGGAGAAGAAATTACAGGTCAAAAATCTCCGCATTTTCTTACCCCAAGTCCCGATAGGGACGACCGATATTAGCCCGCCGTTTCAACGGTTGGAAAGAGAATTATGATAATAGCCATCTTACTAAGTCCGATATCTCAACATGATCATCCGGCAAAATGGCACTCAACGCGTCACTATCTGATTCAAGTCTTGTGTTAAATCTTGCCCAGCCTGCTTCATTTTTTGGAATACCACCTAAATGGTCCTCGATAGTACCTTTTATCCAAACATGAATCCCCGCGGTTTTCATTTTACTTCTTAAAGAAATTATATTAGATTGAATATTAGACTCACTGGCCAATAATCTAAACGCGTCTGCGGCTGACATAGAACTCTCTTTGTTGGTTGGCCAACCATTATTTAGTTTTATACCGTGACTTTCAGCGATGGAAGTCAAATGGGTTTTTATTGCACTTACATCTGAATCGTCAGTTTCTAAGAAGCCTTGATTACTTCCTTCTTTCAATACATAATCCAAGTCAACAATTGCCTTTGTTGGTATGTCCATTGTTTGAAGCACGAGCATCGCTTTACGAGTGTTGCCGGAGCCACCCATAGAGACTATTGCTGTTTTATGGAGCCCTACTGTTCTTGATGTAACTTTGTGTATAATTGAAGGTATCAATCTACCTTCTGTTGTTCCCTCAGCCAATATGACACGCTCAGAAAAAAGTATGTTTGATGAATGACTTAAAGAAAAAATCAATTCTAATTGACTCGGCGCCTCCGATTCTACCATTGGAATAGCTGATTTTAAGGAACATCGTTTATGTGTTCCTCGTGAATCACTTTTTCTTATTAGTAGCGTATTGCCAACATCTTTAGATGTGATCATAAACGGTGAATGGGTCGAAAAAACGACTTGGTATCCTTCTGTGGATAAAGTTTTTAATGCGTCTCTCAAAACTTCAATTGCCTGTGGATGTAGATACAATTCAGGCTCATCAATCAACAGAAGCGTATTTGAAGCTACTTCTTCTGCATCTTTCTTAATATCGGCTAAGTGCCTCACTAATGCCATTTGTATTGACCTCTGTGCGCCATGACCGAGTGTAGCGACATCTTTTCCTTCTGAGTCAAGACTTTCAAATACTTTAATTGTCCCTTTAGAAAATACTTCTTTTAGTTCGGGAGTAGGGATATGAATTTTAATATTTACACCCGGAAAAAAAGCCGATACTTTGACACTTACTTCCGTATCAAAGGTAGTTAGCTCTGGAATTCTAGCAGTTCCCTCAGCATCTAATAAATCTTTAACACCTTGTAGGGCATTTTGAACTTGTGCACCGTAAGTGTTTTGAATCGGACCAATTATTGCTGCAAGTAATTTTCCTATCGTTGTAGTGGCTTTACTTTTACTTACGTCTTCTTCTGCATTTTCCATTGCCCCTATATGAATCGGTTCTGGGAATAATGCTTGTAAAGCTTGGTCAAGACCAGTCGGGTTTGATACCCATTCAGTGGGAGTTCCAATACGTGCTGGATCCTTTACGAAGAGTTTTATTTCGGCGGCAGTGCTATTAGGTTGTGGCTGGACTCTTTTTATTGAAATAGTATCAGATGAGATGTATGGTTCTATAGCCGTCTTATGATTTGGAGATAGAAGCGCTAAAATAGCAGGGCTAACTCCTGAAATCACGCCTTCTATTTCAATAGCTGTTGTCTTGTCATAAAAGGATGATTCGGTTAATGGCGATTTTCTTAATAGCCATTTTATTCCATCAAGTAAATTTGATTTCCCTGCATTATTATAACCAACTAGGGGAGTAAATTCTGAAAGCTCTAAAGTTTCATCCTTGATGGATTTGAAGTTTTTAATTGTGATTTGGGAAAGCAGATGTGTCATGATGATAGGGTTTTGTTTACGTTTTCCTTATCATCCAACCCCTTACCACCTAAGATTTGTTCAACATATTTCTCTACTCTTGCTTCGCGGGTTTTGGGTTGTTTGGCTGATGAGAAATAGAGGAGGTAGGCGCGCTGGCGGCCCGGGGTGAGGGCGTAGAATGCATTCTTCAGCCGCGGCATCTCGCGGAGCTTGCGCTCGAACTCTTCGGACATCTTGTACTCCGATACCTTCTTCAGCTCAACTTTCTTTCCCTCTTTTTCGACGGCGATAGCATCCTTGATGTAACCTTTCAGCGCAGTGCGGAGCTTCGTAATCTCTTTTACTTCCGTGAAGCGTATCTGTCGCGGCGCCTGTACGTTCTCGCTTTGTTGGATTAGTATTTCCTTCGGATCTTTTAAGAGCGCACCTTTAAAGAAGAGCAGGGCGCAGTACTCTTTGAATCCGTGAATGAGCACAACGTTCTTTCCGCCGAGCGAGTAGCACGGGTTGCCCCATTTGAAGTCTTCGTCAAGACCGGATGCCAGCGCTACCTCGCGCAAAAGCGAAAACTCGCTCTTCCACCGTTTCTCCCGCGCAATGTATGCGTCAACTTTCGGATTGTTCATGGAGTAATTCAACGAGTG
>JAYUZC010000328.1:0-4102 GCA_043752045.1 Bacteroidota bacterium
AACAAGCAGTTGTTTCTGCAATTGATACGGACACGGTTCTCACGCTAAAGAAAGTTGCGCCGGTACGACTATGGAAAAATCCATTTGCAATGTTAGCAGTCGAAGCATCAAAACGCGGGGCAACAAAAGAAGAAGAGGTAGAACTACTCGGTAGAAAACGAGAGATGAATGGTATCTTTAACGGTGACACCACTGAAGGTGAACTTGAGATGGGACAATCATCCGGTCTCATCAAAGATATTCCAACTACGAAAGAAGTTGTAGAGCGACTGGTAAAAGAATACTACCAAGCGAATGAACGTATGAACGGAATAATTAACGCATGACAAACGAAGAGCTTATTGTAGCAGGTATAATAGGTTTAGGAACGGGCTTTGCTTCGGGGCTGATGGGATTAGGCGGTGGAATTCTCTTGACCCCGTTGCTTCGACTTATCATTGGTATCCCACAACTCATAGCTCTTGCAACACCGCTTCCTGTATTAATCCCAACAGCTGTTTCTGGCTCCGTGGCATACTACAAAGAACGCAAACAAGACTTCAAACTTGCGGGATGGATACTTGTTACCGCATTACCAATGACATGGATAGGTGCAGAAGCCACAAAAGCTCTCAGCGGAAAATTCTTAATGATACTAACGGGGGTCTTTATTCTGTTCGTATCAGTTACCTTTCTCGTCCGTTCGATGATTCTCAAGGAGCAGAAACTTGAAGCACCGCCGCCGGTGAATCCTATCAAAGCAATGACGCTTGGTGTCGTTGGCGGCTTTATGGCTGGTCTGCTCGCTATCGGCGGAGGCATTATCTATATTCCGGCGATTCTCCGATTCTTTGGTCGTTCGATGAAGGTCGCACAGGCAACGTCTCTTATAGTTGTGATGACTGTTGCAATTCCCGGCTCGATAAAACACCACATGCTCGGCAACATTGATTGGGTATTAGCTCTTGTGCTTGCAGTAACAATGGCTCCCGGCTCATACTTTGGTGCCAAATATGCCCTGACACTTCGCAACAGAACACTTGAGCGTATCTTCGGCATCGTGACGGGTATCTTTGGTATTTACTTCCTTATCTTTGAGATCATGCAATAGTCTCAAAGTATGTAAAGAGTCATATTGCAAGTTTTGTTTGTAACTTTGCAGATTGAAATTCATTTTAGATACATGGAGAATATTATGAAAACAATTATACTACCCCTAATCTGTCTCTGTATCTTCATAAAGTCTATTTATGCACAACCCACTTCATTCGAGTCCCGCGGAGTTGGCGGCGGCGGGGCGCTATTTGCGAACAGTTTTAATCCATTCGACCCTAATGAGCTATATGTTGCTTGCGATATGAGCGAGGTCTTTCATACGACCGATCTAGGGACAAGTTGGACCTTCCCTGATTTCCGACAGCTTCAATCGTATAAGATTGCAAAAGTTAGCTATACCAACAATGGGAATACGCTCTATGCTATAGACGGCTCAAATACACCTGACGGCTCCGAACGATCACGCCCAATGCGTAGCACTGATAAAGGTGTAACGTGGTCACCGATTTCAGACCCGACAGGTGGAAGCGCCTACATGATATTTGCTTGCCCGACAAACAGCCAGATCATTGTGCTTTCCGATTACAATACTCTGTATGCTTCAACTGATGGTGGTACAACATTTTCATCAAAGTATCAAACATCTAATAATAATGCGGGACTACATGTAGCAGGTGTGTTCTTCGATGGCAACAACATATATGTCGGCACGAACGAAGGTATCTATTCATCAGTCAACGGAGGTTCATCATTTTCCAAGATGAACGTTACGGGTATTCCTGCAAGCGAATACATCTTGGGCTTCTCGGGTGCAAAAGTGAACACAAGTGTTCGCTTCTTCTGCGTAACAAGCGGAAGTGTATGGGCTGGCATTGATCCTGTTGGTAATTACAGCGATTACAAAGGAGTTTATACATTCTTAACAGGCGGCTCGTGGCAAAAGGTATCTGGTAGTTTACCATCGGGTATCTATCCCTACTTTTCGGGAATGGCAACTAACAACATCAACACTGCATACATTGCCGGAGGCAGCGATGCAAACATACCTATAATCTATAAAACAACTGATGCAGGTGCAACATGGCAGAGCGTATTCAAAGCGACGAACAACCAGAATATCTCGACGGGTTGGAGCGGCGATGGCGGCGATAGAGGTTGGACGTATGGTGAGTATCCAATGGGATTTGACGTAGCGCCGAGTGATCCGAACTACGTATCATTCTCTGATTTTGGTTTTGTACATATTACAACTGATGGCGGAGCGACATGGAAACAGAAATATGTGAAAGCAACTGATGAAAACCCAAGCGGAGCAAAGACTCCGCAGAAGCAGACATATACTAGTGTAGGTATAGAGAACACAACTTGCTGGCAGGTGGCTTGGATAGATAAAGATAATATGTATGGATGCTTCTCTGACATTAAGGGAGTGCGCTCGACCGATGCCGGAAAATCGTGGAGCTTCAACTACATCGGACATGATGATAACTCCATGTATCATCTGACAAAGAATGTGTCTAATTCTACTCTCTATGCAGCCACATCAACTGTGCATGATATGTATCAAAGTACATACCTGACCGATGCGAGGATAGATAATGGAGAAGGGAAAGTATTATTCTCTAACGACAATGGTGCATCGTGGCAAACACTACATGACTTTACACATCCCGTCATTTGGCTTGCAACCGACCAGCAAAATCCGAACCGTCTTTATGCAAGTGTTATCCATAGCACACAGGGCGGTATCTATGTATCGAACAATATCCAAAGCGGTACATCGAGCACATGGACAAAGCTTGCTAATCCCCCGCGTACCGAAGGACATCCGTTTAATATCAGAGTATTAAATGATGGCTCACTGCTCTGCTCGTATTCAGGACGACGTACAAGTAATTTTACTGCAAGCTCGGGAGTGTTCTTGAGCACTAATGGCGGCACGACGTGGCAAGATAGAAGCGATCCCAATATGCAGTACTGGACAAAGGATGTTGTCATAGATCCGCATGATGCAACCCAGAACACATGGTATGCAGGGGTCTTTAGTGGTTGGGGTGGAGCGGCAAATAATAAAGGCGGGCTATACAAAACCACAAATCGCGGCACAAGTTGGACGAAGGTACACGGTGAAACGCGTGTGACATCTGCTACATTCAGCCCATCAAATCCTGATGTAATGTACTTTACAAGCGAAACGAATGGGTTGTATTATTCGGGCAATCGCCGCGACGCTAACCCGACATTCACTCAAGTTGCAAGCTACCCTTTCCGTCAACCTGAACGAGTGTTCTATAACCCGTATGATTCGAACGAGCTCTGGGTATCAAGTTTTGGGAATGGGATGAAGGTAGGACGTCTTGGTATTTCAATTCCAACACTACCCGAACAAATCACACTGGTATTCCCACCGAATAATTCCATGCCGATAGTAAAGGTGGATGAGCTTCCGCCTTACGTTATTCACCTCAAATGGAATGCAGCTGATGGGGCTACGAAATATATAGTTGAGGTTGCTTCCGATTCTATCATGACAATGATGGTTATCAGAGACAGCACCTCTGAAACCAGTAAATTCTTTGAGGCACACCGCGATAGCACATATTGGTGGAGGGTCCGGGCTGTGAATGAGAATGGAGTTGGTCCATGGAGTGATCATTGGACATTCTCAAAGGTGATGTATCTCGATGTTCCAAATAGACAAACAGCCCACGACATAGAATTGTTGGTCACGCCCAACCCTGCATCACGCACTGTCACATTTATTATTAACAATTCATCGAACTTCACAACTGCTACACTTACTATAACTGATGTTATCGGTAGACCTATCTATTCACTCCCGCTGGAATTATTGCAAAATAAAAATATTTTCTATTGGAATGCTAATTCTTGCCCTGATGGATTATATTTCTATAAGGTTACAGGTAGTAATGCTTCTACCACAGGTCAGGTAATAGTAAAAAGATGAAAGGAAATCATGTAATTCTGTAAGTTTGGCATAATTTTCCGTATATTTGTATTATGAAGTTCTTCCGAGGGAAGAAATAGACATTTTCTTGGCTCGAAA
>JAYUZC010000329.1:0-4101 GCA_043752045.1 Bacteroidota bacterium
AAAATTGCTACGTTAGAAAAAAGTTTGTTTCTCATGTGTGAAAAGTAGTGTAAAAAAAATGTATTTCCTTTTGCAAATATACGTCTAAATAATGCTTTATAGTCGTAAAAGTTACAACTGATATTCCTTCATTAGCTGACGTGCGATCACGATATGCTGTATCTCCGAAGTCCCTTCGTAAATCTGCGTTATCTTTGCATCGCGTAATGCACGTTCTACCAGATACTCGCGGACATAACCATACCCGCCATGTATCTGGATTGCCTCATTGGCGACTTCCATCGCAATAGTCGATGCATACAACTTTGCCATTGCCGCTTCCTTAATGTAGCTCTCATGTGCATCTTTCTTGCGAGCTGCCTGAAGGATTAGCAAGCGAGCCGCCTCTATCTTCACCGCCATATCAGCTAATTTGAACTGTATCGCCTGAAGCTGATTAATGGGTTTGCCAAATGCCTGACGCTCAAATGTATATTTAATTGCCTTTTCGTATGCACCTGATGCAATACCGAGTGCCTGCGCGGCGATACCAATACGTCCCCCATTGAGCGTTTCCATTGCGATCTTAAACCCCTGTCCATCTTCACCGAGACGGTTAGTATCTGGTATTCTAACACCTGTAAAAGAAAGTGAGCATGTATCGCTTGAGCGGATTCCGAGTTTATCTTCTTTCAGCCCCATCTCGAAGCCAGGCATACCCTTTTCGAGGATAAAGGCTGTCACACCCTTGTACCCCTTAGTTTCATCTGTCTGCGCAAAGACTATATAGTATTGCGCTGAAGTGCCATTAGTTATCCAGTTCTTTGCCCCGTCAATGATCCAATCATTGCCATCCTTACGGGCTTTGGTTGCCTGTTGTGCTGCATCGGAGCCGACGCCCGGCTCGGAGAGGCAATATGCCCCTATGACCTTACCTGATGCAAGTGGAGTAAGAATTCGTGCCTTCTGCTCGTCGTTGCCATAGGTCTCTATCCCCCAACAAACCAGAGAATTATTGACCGACATGATTACCGAGCAGCTTGCGTCAACCTTCGAGACCTCTTCCATTGCAAGCACATAGCTCACACAATCCAAGCCCGAGCCGCCCCATTTAGGGTCAACCATCATCCCGAGGAAGCCAAGTTCTCCGAGCTTTTTGACTATTTCATAAGGAAACTCGCCCGTTTTATCACGTTCGACGGCTGATGATGCGATTTCATTCTCGGCAAAGTCCCGTGCCGCATCACGGATTGCTATATGGTCTTCTGAATAGGAAAAATTCATGTGATAATAAAATCAGTCAATAGAATACCCCTTTTGAAGGGGTGGACAACATTAATTTACTGCAAAAATACGAAACACGGAGTAACAAAACCTCGAACCCGTAGTTTATATCCATATACACGGAGATTGCCCCTCAATGTGGTATAACAATTTATCGTTTATTGCCAAACTGTTAATTCAAAATAATTCATGAAACTTTGGCTAAGAGTGTGCGTCTATTAGACATCAAAGATTTTTTATAGGGTTTTCATAGGGACAAACTCCTATCATTAAGACACAACACAACTCAAAGGAGCTCCGGCAAACTCTCACCCGCCGGAGCTTATTTTTTAAAATAGTTTGCAACCTTCTCGCCCTTTAGGTGTCTTTATATATCTGGTGTTTTCCGCCCGAATTTGGAAATCGCCTAAAAATGTTGTATGTTTGTAACTACTCGGTTCATACAGCATTCTATATTTACAGAGTTTTTGTGTTTTTTGTAAATCCTAATCAACATTAGAAATATGATACTTTCTACCACATTCAAGCGGATGGCTTTTGTCATACTCGCTTTGTCGTCGTTCCTTTTCGCTGCGAATGATTCGTCAGCGCAGACAACATATAATCGTCACGTAGTCTTTGAAGAAGTCACTGGCACATGGTGTCAGTACTGCCCTGCCGGTGCATGGTATTCTGACTCTACAGAGCATAAGTACGGTGATTACTTTGTCGCATTGGCTTGGCATGGGCCGGTAGCATATAGCGAGCCAATGGCTATGCCAGCCGGTGACTCTCTCATGGCTAATTTTGGTCTTGGGGGATATCCGAATGCACTTCTAAATAGAATGTATTCAGGTGGTTTCAATGAGCCGACCTTTGGTACAGGTAATTATACACAGGCATCACAGGTACTCAAATTACTCAACAAAGCACCAGCTGTCGATTTCAGGATTGTTAATGTTACATATAATGCTGGTACAAAAGATGTAGAGTTCGATATTGACATCACTCCTCTTGATATCACAACCATGATGAAGGAAGATACAGCGGAGTTTGCTACTGTTGCTGTTCTCACTGAAGATGACCTCGTTTTCGATCAAACACACCATACACAGGGTCAGCTTGAGGGCTTCATCCATCATAACGTTGTTCGCAAAGTCGGCGGTAAGGTAATGGGCGATAAGATTACCCTCGGTACGTTGCTGGCTAGCCCGAGCTTCCCAGTTCGTAAACATTACAAGATGAGAGTTGAAGGTGCATGGAACCCTGATAAGATCAAGGCAAAAGCATTTGTTATGGGAAGCTATACATTCAAGAACTTAAAGTACACTGAAATCTATGATGGCGGACAATCGTCATATGTTGGCGCATTCGGACCTGAAGTTGCGGACGCTGTATGGGTTGTACTTCCAAAAGCAGGATATTCTATCAAACCTGCTACACCTACCAATATCGTATGGAGCAAGTCAGGTACTACTTCGAATGTGAAACTTGAGTACACTGTTGATGGTGGTACCACATGGACTACTATCGTAGCAAGCACGAACCAATCACCGTATGCTTGGACACTTCCTGTATCTGATTATGGCAAAACAGCACAGATCCGTGTATCTGACGTTGCCAACGGAAGTATTAATGCGCTTTCTGCCCAATTCCCAACCCCTGGTGTCCTAACGGTAACCAAGCCGGCAGTTGGCGATACAGTTCTCGCGGGCACACCAAGTCAGCCAATTTCGTTCACGGCTTCATCTGGAGTAACACAGAAGAAGACCTATTATTACTCTTCCAACGGTGGTACAACCTGGAACATTATAGGTACACTAACATCTGACGCAACTACTTATCTTGGATGGGCAGTGCCAACAACAGGGACCATTAATGCACAGATCAAGATCGAGGATAACAATGGTGTTATCGGTCTATCAGGCATTTTTGTTGTAAAGGCAGAGACAGTACCTGAGCCGGGCAAGTTCACAAGTTTGACACTTGCAGGCGTTGTAAATAATAAGATCGCATCAAGCTATGCAACGCAATTCACATGGCAGATAGAGAATACGGTCGGCAACGAAAAGTCAATTGAGATTTCAACTGACAACAAAGCAACATGGACGCATTTAGGCCATGTTATCGGCGATGTAATCAGCATGAACTGGACAACACCTGCTGAACACGTACCTGCTGCATACTTCCGTATTTTTTCACTTCAAGATAAGAGCGATCAGTTTGTAACGGCAGCGTCTATAGAAATCGGTTCACCGGTTTCTGTTAAGAACCTCGGCGGCGCGCCAACAGCATTTACGATGAGCGCAAACTACCCCAACCCATTCGCCGTCACGACGAACATCAACTTCGAGGTACCCGAACGTAGCTTCGTAACACTCACAGTTCGCAACGAACTCGGTGTTGAGGTTGCACGTCTGGTTAGTGAGAATCTCGATGCAGGAAAGTACAGCGTTGATCTCTCTGCAGCAAACCTTTCGAACGGAGTTTACACGTACATCTTAGAATCCGGCAGCACCAAGCTCGTCGGCAAGATGAGTGTGCTAAAGTAATCGTTATAAGTCATTAGACTTTCAGAGGGCAGGCACAAGTGTCTGCCCTCTTTTTTTGTCCATAACTCTCTCTTCGCGAACTTCATGCCCTTCGCGCCTTCGCGGTAAAGTCTTCCGTATTTTTGCCTCATGAATTATTCAACATCTATACTCGATTTTATCGGGAATACCCCGCTCCTTGAGCTTTTGCGCGTAAAACCAAACGGTGCCAAAGCGCTTGTTCTCGGTAAGTTAGAGCAGTTTAACCCCGGCGGCTCCGTAAAAGACCGCATCGGAATTAGCATGATAGAAGCTGCCGAAAAAGCCG
>JAYUZC010000330.1:0-4081 GCA_043752045.1 Bacteroidota bacterium
CACCTTCAACCAAGCAGGACACAACAACTGCACGTATTTCGGAAGAGGGCACTTCTTTTTGGGACGACACACTCCAGCCCATTCTCGTAACTGCGGGAGCGGCAGCGGTGATTGCTTTGTTCTTCTTTGTCAAGTTTTAATACACTACGTGAAAAAACAACTTTTCTATATAGCATTTCTCTTTGCACTTGCTTCCTGCGGCAGCAGTGAAAGCACGACCAAGACAGAAACAATTGAACAACGTTTCGAGCAGGCAAAAAAAGCATTCGAGAACGAGGACTACATGGATGCGATACGTCTCTTCGAGGAGATACGCATTCAGGCGCCGACATCTCCGTATGCTATCGAATCAATGTATCTTGGCGCGATGAGCCGTTACTATAACGAGAACTACCTGACAGCTGCAGTTGATTTTCGTAATTTCCGCCGTAACTACCCCTCAAGCGGACTTGCGACGCGTTCGCAGTTCATGGTAGCTGAAAGTTACTACCAACTCTCTCCGAAAGCACCGCTCGACCAGACTTATACCGGCTACGCAATTACGGAGTATCAGTACTTTTTGCGTATGTACGGCAATACCGAAGGAACATTATCCGATAGCTGTGAGATGCGAATCTTGGAGCTACGTACAAAGCTTGCACAAAAGTATCTTTCAGCAGGTGAGTTGTACTTAAAACTTGAGTCACGTAAATCCGCTCTTGCATTTTTTGACCGCGTTCTTGCGGATTATTATGACACGACACCTGCGGTTGAAGCACAATTACGAATTGCGGAAGTCCAGCTTGATAGAGGGAAACTTCCCGAATCAGAAAAAGCGATACTCAAGTTCGATGGAAAATATCTTGAGAAATCGACACAGCAGCAGCGCGAACGCGCAAGGAAGATAAAGCAATATCTTGCATTAAAGTAACATGACTACAGGAAAGAAAACAGTAAAGCGTTCACAGGTGCAGATGACAGAGCTTGTCCTGCCCAACGATACGAACCAACTCGGCAACCTGCTTGGTGGTACTCTTATGCACTGGGTTGATATTGCCGCTGCGATGTCGGCATCGCGCCACTCAAATCGTATCTGCGTTACTGCATCTGTTGATGAAATGAATTTCCTGATGCCCGTGAAGCTCGGGCAGGTCGTGCATATTTATGCAAGTGTCAATCGCGCATTCAATACTTCGATGGAAGTTGGCGTGCATGTTGAAGTAGAAGATTTTCGCACAGGCGATTCGCGTCATGTAAATACTGCATACCTTACGTTTGTTGCGCTTGATGATTTTGGTCAGACAAGCGCAGTGCCGCCTATCATACCGGAAACGGCAGACGAGAAAGCACGTTACGAAGCTGCGCAATCACGCCGCAATGCACGACTCAAACGCCGAAAAGAAATTGCGAAGATAGAAGCGCGGCATACTTCTGATAAAAAGTCAAAGAAGTGAGCGGCATCTGCCTCACCGTTACTGATCTTACCAAACGGTTCGGACGCAAGCCCGTCTTTGAACCAGTCTCGTTCACTGCTTCACCTGGAGAGGCTATTATCCTCGCCGGTGCGAATGGCTCCGGTAAATCCACGCTTATCAAAATGCTTGCAGGGGTTTTATCGCCTTCGACAGGGAAGTGCGAGTGGAGTGAAGATGGAAAAGTAATCGAGTATGAAGCGTTGCAACGACGTATCGGATTCGTTGCGCCGTATCTTGAACTCTATAACGAACTCACTGCCGCCGAACATGTTGAGTTCGTTGCCGAGTTGAAGAGTAAGGTTATCAGTCGTGAAGAATCAGTTGCTTTGCTTTCGTCTTTCGGACTTGAGGATGCGGTTGCAACTTCAGCCCGGTATGTAGGTAAGTATAGCTCCGGTATGCAGCAGCGTGTCCGCTTCGCGATGGCATTCGCTTGTTCGCCTGATGTTCTTTTTCTGGACGAACCTTCAAGCAATCTCGATGATGTAGGTGCGGAGATACTCTTTGAGAAGATACGAGCATTCAACGGAATAGTCTTTATCGCAACCAACGACGAAAAAGAAAAACAACTTGGGACAAAAGTAATATCTCTTTGAATTTTACTCTCCTTCATACAGATTCATTTACGAAAGCACGAGTAGGTATTCTCGAAACTGTGCACAGCACAATCGAGACACCGTGTTTCATGCCTGTCGGTACACTCGGCGATGTAAAGGGACTTACCTCGCGTGACCTCTGGGAAACAGGGACACGTCTCCACCTTGCGAATGCGTATCATCTTTATCTCCGTCCCGGAACAGAGATAGTCCGCGAAGCAGGTGGCTTGCATAAGTTTGCGAACTGGCAGGGAAGTATTCTCACCGATTCCGGTGGTTATCAGATATTCTCTCTTGCCGAGCTTCGCAAGATGAACGATGATGGTGTTACATTCAAGTCGCATCTTGACGGCTCGCTGCATACGTTTACGCCGGAAAAAGTTGTCGAGATCGAGCGCGATCTTGGTCCCGATATGTATATGCCGCTCGATGAATGCCCGGCCTCGAATGCGGAGCGTCATGTTGTTGAGCAGGCAGTCGAGCGAACAATACGTTGGGCTGGTCGTGCGATGGAGCATAACGAAAAGACAGAGCCGTTGCATGGATACGACCAAGCGCAGTTCTTGATCGTGCAAGGCGGTGTGCATCGTGACTTGCGCGAGTCATGTGCCGAGAAGCTCGTTGCGATGAATGCACCCGGCTATGCCATTGGCGGACTTGCCGTCGGCGAGCCGAACGAAGTGATGTACGAAGTTACCGATTGGACGACGGACGTTCTTCCGAAAGAGAAACCGCGCTACCTAATGGGTGTCGGCACACCTGTTGATCTTGTTGAGTGTATCGCAAAAGGAATTGATATGTTCGATTGCGTATTGCCATCGCGCAACGCGCGCAACGGACAGCTTTTTACACGCAGCGGCAAAGTAAATATCAAGAACGCAAAACACAAACATGACCACACTCCCATAGACCCCGAAACAAACAGCTACGCATCACAGAACTTCACCAAGAGCTACCTCCATCACCTCTATAACAGCGCCGAGATAACAGGTCTCATCTTAGCCACCATGCACAACGTAACCTTCTACGAAGAGATAGTCCGCGAAGCACGCGCGAAGATACTCACCGGTGAGTTTGACCAGTGGAAGCGGGAGTTTGTGCGGAGGTATCATGCGGGGGAATGAGATAATTGTATTGGAAATTATTTCTCTCCTTCTTATCGTTAAACCAATATGTTTAGAGATGTCCAATATGTAACAGACGCATCCGGCACCGAGCGTGCCGTGCAGATTCCTATTGCCTCATGGAAAAAGCACATGAAAGAATATGAAGAGTTAAAGCGTAAACTCCGCTTCTTTCGTGAGGTAAAGCAATCCATCCGCGAAGTGAAGCAAATGCAAAGTGGCAAGTTAAAGAAACAAACACTATTAAAGACCTTAAAGAAAACTGAAGAAGGGAAAGACATTATTCGTCCGAAGTCAAAGGAAGAGATGTTTAATAAGCTTGGTCTCTAATGCAGACTCCTTCATATACTAACCAATTCTGCACAAAAATTAGATAGTCAAGTTTTACTCACTTTAAAAAAGTAGCATTAATTTTTGGAATTAGTTTTTTATTATACCAATCAATAGTGTCAATAGATGCGCTGAAATCATCATTAGAAAATGTATCATATCCCCAATGCCTATGGACAATACTATCGATATTTGCTCGTACGGATGGACCTGAGCGTTCAAAGATTGCGGAGCCATTCTCATATCGTAAGATTGGGATATCATGAGCGGCTATATAAACGTTTTTCCATCGCTCACCATAAAATGTTTGTTGAAATGAATATTTGCTTGTGATTGAATAGATGGTATCAAATGACCGGTTCATGGTGCCAAATATCTCTGTAATATTAATGTCATTCTTGGAGACGGGATCGTGCTCCTTAATTGTTTCTTTTCCGTAAAAGTGGTTTGCTTCCCATGCAATGCTGCGATTTAAGAATAACAATGTTGAGGGAGTGTCAGGGGAAGGGACTTTTGGATTAATAATCTTTATGTATGCTATAGCCCCACTAAATGTAAAGGTTAGTCTTTGTAAAGT
>JAYUZC010000331.1:0-4047 GCA_043752045.1 Bacteroidota bacterium
CTCCGGATCAATGGAGATAGCGGTCTTGCATTCATCTATGGCTTGTTCGTAGTCGCCAAGAAAACTATATGCCCAGCCTAAGAAGGTATGAGCTTCTGCAGTCGGCATGATCTCGATAGATGCTTTATAGTTCTCTATCGCTTCCTGGAGGTGACCGGACATCTGCAGACGGTATGCCTTCTGCAAATATTCCTGTGCCCGCTCTTGCGGTGTATGCGTGGTATGTTCTTGCGAGGTTTTCATGACTTTGTTCCCCTTCTGTACTATTGAATACGAGTATTCAAATTCACCTGTTTCACTCCGTCTGATGATAAAACGTTCATCAAGTGCCGAAGTTACTTCTCCATTCGTACGTATTTTCAGAACGAAGAGATTGCCGTCAGGCAAAATTAAAACTATTTCTACTCTAATGACACGCAAAACGCAAAAATGTTAATAACATGAATGCGAATTAATGTTGCCATTACGTCCGTCGTTGCCGCCGAAGCTCTGAAAGCACGACTCCTGCTGATACTGCAACGTTGAGCGATTCGCCTACTCCGCCGCTTGGGATGATGATCTCTCTATCAACCACATCAAGTACTTCGCGGCTTATGCCATGCGCTTCGCTTCCGAAGACGACGATACACTTACTTTCAAACTTCTCCTTATAAATAGAACCCGCGAAAGACGAAAGGGTTGTAGCCAAAATTTTGTACCCTTTTTTCTTGCCCGCTTCTAAGGCTTTAGGCAAGCTCTCGCTCACGGAGATCTTTACACTAAAGATCTCCCCTTGCGTCGATCGCAACACTTTTGGTGAATAACTATCGGCGCATCCTGCGGAGAGGAGGACTTCCTCAATACCGAACCATGCAGCCGTGCGCAGTATGGTGCCCAGATTACCCGGGTCGCTCACGTGGTCAAGAGCGATGATGATATCTCTACTATATAAACTCATCAAAGGGTCAAAAGTTACAACCCCGAAGCATCCTTGTGGTGATTTTGTATCAGAAATCTTTTCTGCAAAGGCACTTGTAAGTTGCTGGGTTGGTATCTTTTTCTTCTTTATACTTGCCATAAGCGCAGCATTAGCATCTGCAAATGCAGCAGTATGAAGTATCTTCACGATTCTTTTTGGGGCAGTCTCAAGCGCACGTTCGATAAGGTGCGTGCCTTCAATGACGAAAGTTTTACTTTCGCGTCGCAGGGATGCTTCGCGTACCAATGCACGAAGTTCTTCAGCTTCTTTTCGAGTGACGGGGGGCAATACATCGCTCGTTATAATATGATCTAACGAGCGTTTCATTTATTACTTTTTCTTTTTTATTTTTATTTTTGCGTCTGAAATTTCTTTATGTGCTAAACTTGCTTTCACAAATTCTCTAAAAAGCGGATGTGCCTTCGTTGCGCGGCTCTTTAGCTCCGGATGGAACTGCCCCGCGATAAAGAACGGATGTACGCTTTGCGGAAGCTCGATCATCTCGACAAGTTTGCCATCAGGTGAAAGCCCGCCGAAGATAAGACCGTTCTTCTCAAGTATCTCTTTAAAGGCATTGTTGACTTCATAACGATGACGATGACGTTCGTTGATGATCTGATCTTTATAGGTCTTGTATGCAAGCGATCCCTTCTTGACTATGCATGGGTAACTTCCCAAACGCATTGTGCCGCCTTTGGTGAGCACCTTCTTTTGCTCGAGCATCATGTCAATAACATTCTGCTCTGTCTCGACAAACTCCGATGAGTTCGCTTTCTTTAACCCGCAGACATTCCGTGAATACTCAATGACAGCACATTGCAGACCAAGACAGATACCAAAGAACGGTATCTTATGCTTACGGACATACTCGATGGCTTTGATCTTGCCTTCAACACCGCGATTACCGAAACCGGGCGCAACGAGGATGCCGTCAATACCTTTAAACTCTGATGAGATGTCGCGTTTCTTTTCTATCTCTTCGGCATTGATCCAGACAACTTCGACCTTCGCGTTATTTTCTGCACCTGCATGAATGAATGCTTCGCTGATTGATTTATATGCATCTGCTAGCTGGACGTATTTCCCGACGATACCAATACGGACTGTCTTCTGCGGATTCTTGACGCGCTTGACAAATGAACGCCACTTTGAAAGGTCAAGTTTACCGCTTGCTTTGAGACCGAGTTTTTCTAAAACTATCTGATCAACTTTTTCTTCGGCGAAGGTGAGCGGTACTTCGTAGATTGTATCCGCATCTCGTGCCTCGATAACAGCTCTGGGGTCAACATTACAGAAGAGACCGATCTTCTCTCGTATCGCCTTATCAATATGAACCTCGGTGCGGCAGACAAGGACATCGGGCTGAATACCGATCTCAAGAAGCGTCTTGACAGAGTGCTGCGTCGGCTTTGTCTTTATTTCACCTGCCGCAGCAATATACGGCACAAGTGTCAAATGCATCGAGAGACAATGCTGCTTGCCGACCTTTATCATCAGTTGGCGCATTGCTTCCAGGAACGGAAGCGACTCAATATCGCCGACCGTACCGCCAATCTCAGTAATAACGACGTCGAACTTGCCTGTGTCAGCAATGCGCATCATGCGTTTGCGGATCTCATCGGTGATATGCGGGACGACCTGCACCGTTGCGCCCAGATAGTCGCCACGGCGCTCACGCTGGATAACCTCGTTATAGACCTGCCCTGTCGTCGTATTATTGTCGCGGGTCATGTTCACGTCAAGGAAACGCTCGTAGTGCCCCAGATCGAGGTCAGTCTCTGCTCCGTCATCGGTCACATAGACCTCACCATGCTGATAGGGCGACATAGTGCCCGGGTCAACATTGATGTAAGGATCGAATTTCTGGATAGTTACACGAAGCCCGCGTGCTTTCAGGAGTAAACCAAGTGAAGAGGAGACGATTCCCTTACCGAGCGAGCTGACAACGCCGCCGGTAATAAATATAAACTTGGTTTGATGCCCGTACCGTTTTTTAGTCACGAATTCTTTGTTTTAATGTGTACGAAAGTACGGACTCAAATATACGAAGAAAACTCACCTGTTTTCTCGTATTGGCACATTATAATGAATTAGGGAGGAGAATGCACTTGATTAACTGAAAATGCAAGAAATTTTGGGAAGGTGATAACGTAACGCGGAATTTCAAATAAGACCAATGAAATAACCGTGCAAATATCTGTAACTCTGGCTGTTCTTAGGTGTTATGAAATAGTAGGTTAAATAAAATTACGAATTGAAGCTCCTTACTCTCATACTATTTCTCCTGGTTTGTTCTTCAACCTGTTTGGCGCAGCATGAGTATGATGTTTGGTATTTTGCCCAAAAATGCGGACTCGACTTCCGAACATCACCTCCTACTGTTTTGACTAATGGTCCTTTCAAGTTGCCGGCAGCTGCTGAGGGGTGGGCAGTGTATGGCGACCCAACTACAGGAGAGCCTCGAATTATCTGTGACGGTGATTTGGTATATGATCGTAACTTAAAATTAATGCCAAATGGTACAGGTCTCTATGGAGGTGATGGTACATCAGCTCAAGCTGCATGTATTGTGCCCTTGCCCTGCTCCGAGACAAAATATCTCATTATTAATACAGACCTATTTGGATATCTTCGCGCATCATTAGGGTCGCATTATAGCGTTGTCGATCTATCGTTAAATGGCGGATTAGGTGATGTAGTACAAAAAAATATTCCGATCAATCCTTTGACTGATGAACATTTGGCAGTAGTTCGTTATGGAATAGGTCCAGATTACTGGGTAATTTTACATAGTCAGGGTGGAAATACTTTTTATACATACAGAGTAACCTCAAATGGAATTTCACTTACCCCGGTTATTAGTCATTGTGGTCAAAGACTTGGCACAGGTGAGTCTTATGGTTATCTAAAAGGATCACCTGATGGAAAAAAGTTGGCGATAGCATCTCTACAAGATAATCTAGTAGAACTTTTTGACTTTGATTCATTTACAGGAGTTGTTTCAAATCCTATTACTATTTTAGATGCGTCAATGCACCCATTAACCAAGTATAATGGCAAGGATATTTGGGCATACGGCGTGTGCTTTT
>JAYUZC010000332.1:0-10024 GCA_043752045.1 Bacteroidota bacterium
ATTCCACGAAGTAAGATCATAGTTACCATCTTGGTAATCAGAGTCAGCTTTCATCGCAAGATCGTGATTGACAAAGACAACGCGCGTATCAACGAACCATGGCACTGCATAATACTTGCCATTCCACATTCCGCACGGCAATGAATATTCAGGCGCAGCTTGGAATGCCGGTTTGAGTGATTGCTCGTTTGTCATCTCATGCAGCACACCCGATGCGGAGAACTGCGCGATCCAATCGCTGCCGAGTTCAAGAATATCCGGCGCAGTCTCGGCATTGAAGTTTATCATCAGCTTCGTCTTGCCATCAGCCCAGCTAAGCTCGGATACTTCGACGTTTATATCAGGATTCTCACGACGGAAATCATTCACTACAGAATCCATAACAAGCTTTTGTCCAGGTTCTGCCCAGAAATGCCAGAAGCGTAGCGTGTTGTCGGGGATACCGCGGTTGCAGGAAGTTAATGTAACGACAAGGGACAGTGCTATCAGGGAATGGAGAATGGAGAATGGGGAATGGTAAGAACGAATCATATCATTCTCCCTTATTTCTTAATGCTTGTAACAACCTTACGAGCATTTTTAGAACGCTTTGAGTCAAGTCCCACGATTTTTTGATGATATCTCGAGTTGCAAAATTCTGTCGGACACTTATCTCAAGTTGAGTTTCTATCTCCATCAAAGAGCCTTTAGCTATGCGAAGAAAACGCATATAATCTTTCGTATCTTCTCTACCCCATCCTTCGGCAATGTTCGATGGTACAGAGACAACAGCTCGACGAAGTTGCGAAGTAAGATTGAATACTTCACTTTTAGGAAATCTATCAGTCAACTCATAGACAGCATCAACAAGATCCATTGATACTTTCCATACCTCAAGTTCACGATATGATTTCATAACGTCGCAACTCTATTCTTCCCCATTCCCTATTCCCCATTCTCCATCCCCCTACAAACCCTCTCCATGACAATTCTTATACTTCTTACCCGAGCCGCATGGACAAGGATCATTACGTCCGACCTTCGGCTGGCTGCGTACCATCGGTGCTTTTGGGGCGTTCGGTGGCGGCGGAGGCGCGGGCATTCCTGCCATTGGCTCGCTGTACTGCGGAGCTTGTGTTGCCGTTGCAGTCGAGTAGTCCTGCTTCATCGCCGTCATGCGCTGCTGGCGAACGGGCTTACGCGGTGCCATGTTTGTTGCGCCGCTCTGATTCTGATTTTGTGTCGGGAAAAGTTTGAATGCAAGCTCGAGTACGCCATCACGAATGAGGTCAAGCATCTGCGTGAACATCTTGAATGCCTCCTGCTTGTACTCGATGAGAGGGTCTTTCTGACCGTATGCGCGGAGGTGAATTCCCTCTTTAAGATCATCCATCTCGCGTAAATGCTCTTTCCATTTCTCGTCAATGACCTGCAAGTACGCAAAGCGTTCAAGTGATGCCATCAGGTCGAGACCAAGCTGCTCTTCTTTACGGTTGTAAAATCCTTTTGCATCTTCAATAAGAAGATCAGTGAGTTTATCGCCGCCCATCGTCTTCCAACCGTCAACATCTACGTTTACATCGGTCATAAAACGTGTGAGCATTTCGTCGCGGATAAGCTCGAACTGTCCTTGATCGAAGTGCGTCGCTACAACTTCAGCTACCGCATCTTCGAGATACTCAAAGATGTCATCTTTGAGTCGTTCACCGCGAAGCGCATGACGGCGACGGTCATAGATAACCTCGCGCTGCTGGTTCATGGTGTTGTCATACTCAAGCAAACGCTTACGAATGCCAAAGTTATTTTCTTCAACCTTCTTCTGCGCACGTTCAACCGACTTTGTTATCATTGGTGACTTAATAACTTCGCCTTCTTTCATACCAAGTTTTTGCATCACTCCAGCAATGCGCTCCGAACCGAAGAGACGCATCAAATCATCTTCAAGTGAGATAAAGAACTGCGAAGAACCTGCATCACCCTGACGACCAGCACGACCACGAAGCTGACGATCAATACGACGCGACTCGTGGCGCTCTGTACCGACAATATGAAGCCCACCCGCATCAGCAACTCCGGGTCCAAGTTTTATATCAGTACCGCGACCAGCCATGTTCGTAGCGATGGTTATCGCTCCGCGCAAACCTGCGTTCTGAATTGTCTCTGCTTCACGAGCATGTTGCTTAGCGTTCAAAACATTATGAGGAACGTTGGCACGTTTGAGCATTCGGGAGATCGTCTCCGATACGTCAACGCTTGTTGTACCAACGAGAACAGGTCTGCCTATCTCACGGCTTTTCTGTATCTCTTCAATGAGAGCATTATACTTCTCGCGCTTTGTACGATAGATATTATCATCGCGATCATCACGCGATATATTTTTATTTGTTGGGATGACGACAACATCGAGTTTATATATCTCGAAGAACTCACCTGCCTCTGTTTCAGCAGTACCTGTCATACCGGCAAGTTTGTGATACAAACGGAAGTAATTCTGAAGCGTGACGGTTGCCATCGTCTGTGTATCACGTTCAACGACAACATTTTCCTTTGCTTCGATAGCCTGGTGAAGTCCCTCGGAGTAACGTCGTCCGTGTAAGACTCGCCCCGTGAATTCATCAACGATCATCACCTTACCATCTTGTATCACATACTCTACATCTTTTTCATAGAGAGAATATGCACGTAAGAGCTGTGAAATGGTATGCAGACGGTCAGAGCGGTCAGCATAGAGGATTGCAAGCTGATCTTTCTTCGCTTGCTTTTCTTCTGCCGTAAGGTTCTGTCCTTCGAGCATAGATAGCTCTGTCGTAATATCAGGCAGAACGAAGAGGTCTTTATCCGTGCCCCCGCCAGCTAAGAATTCGCGACCCTTATCGGTAAGGTCTATAGAGTGATTCTTCTCTTCAATAACGAAGTAAAGTTCTTCGTCAATGAGGTGCATGTTGCGGCTTTGGTCGCGCATGTACTCAAGCTCTGTTGTCTGCATGAGCTTGAGTGCTTCGCCCTCGCTAATAATCTTTGTGTAGCGTTTATTTTTTGAATACCCGTGATGAGCGCGAACAAGAAGAACACCGGCTTCCTGTTTTTTCTTTGAATCAGGATTCTTTAAGAGTTCTTCCGCTTCTGTTACTATCTTGGCGACAAGATTCTTTTGTGCATTGACAAGACGTTCAACAATCGGCTTTAGCTCATCAAACTTATGCTCGCTTGACTCGACCGGACCGGATATGATAAGAGGCGTACGTGCCTCATCAATAAGTACAGAGTCAACTTCGTCAACGATGGCGAAGTAGTGCGGACGCTGTACCATGTCCTCGGCATCAGTGACCATGTTGTCACGAAGGTAATCAAAGCCGAACTCATTGTTCGTACCGTAGGTGATGTCGCAGGCGTATTCTTTCTTTCTATCCCATGGTTGCATCGTTGCAAGTATCTTACCAACGGTCAGACCATGAAACTCGAACACCTTCCCCATCCACTCAGCGTCGCGCTGTGCAAGGTAGTCATTAACAGTTACAAGGTGAACACCACGAGCAGGGAGGGCATTAAGATAGAGCGGTAGTGTCGCAACAAGCGTCTTACCTTCACCCGTTGCCATTTCAGAAATTTTACCTTGATGAAGTACGATACCACCGATAAGCTGAACATCATATGGTACCATTTCCCATTTCACGGGCTGACCTGCTGCAAGCCATGTCTGCCCGACAAGACGTTTACACGTCTCTTTTACAACGGCGAATGCTTCGGGAAGAATCTCATCAAGGACAACTCGCGTCTCGGCGTCGCGTTCTTTCTCGAGCTCTGCAATACGCGCAAGAGTATCTTGACGCTCTTCATGCGGAAGGTCTTCTTTAAGTTTGCCGCTAAGTTCAGTTAGCTCTACTTCTATCTCACCGATTGCTTCGGCAATGCGCGCCTTGAACTCCTGCGTTTTCCCGCGAAGTTCGTCATCAGAGAGCGAGGAAAGCTTAGCGAATTCCACGTTGATCTCGTCAACGAGTGGTAATAATAACTCGACATCTTTCTGGTTCTTTGAACCGAAAACCTTTTGTAAAAACTTTAACATTTTAGAATAGTTGTGTGAGGGTAGATCAGCTAACCTCTATTTATACTTCCCGAAAGTTCACCTCGCGGGCATAGACCTCTTGAAACAGCATTTTTTTACGCTCGGCTCCCCATATTTCGAGTCCAAGGTCCCGATGTGCGCCCCGTATGGGTTTCAGAAGGAATTCGACTGCTTTTTTGCCGACTTTCGACTCTACGGAGCGAACAATGCCCGTGTTTCCCCTATCGAAGCTTTCTGCCAACCGCAGGAGAGAGGCAAGCTTCCGGACGGTCTCGCGATGCTCATCGGTCTGAAGGCGAATAAAGCCCTCATGCTTGAGTTTTGGGTGGGATTTCCTATGGTAGCGGGCTACATTCGCAATGATCTCGATCTCCTCATAAGTAAATCCTAAAAGATCAGCATTGCTGATGATATAATAGCTATGTTGATGATGTTCGGCATGGGAGATATGATAGCCGATGTCATGTAAAAGCGAGGCATACTTTAGATATTGCCGCTCATTCTCTCCGAGACCGTGAAGTCGCTTTGTCGCAACGAACATCTCATCTGCAAGCTGCGCTACCTTCTCTGCATGTTTTTGGTCATAGTTGCACTGCTCTCCTAAATGGCGAACACTTTGCTCGCGGACATCACGAAGTTTATGATGACGACGTTCGGATTGCGGCAAGCGATTATGAAGGTAATCATAGATGATACCTTCGCGAAGCGCATAGCTTGAGATGGTCAATTCTTTAATGCCGAGCAAGCGCATTGACTCAACAAGGATTAGCGTACCGCCGACGATAATATCTGCGCGGCGTTCGTCAATGCCTAAAAACTTTTTTCTATCGACAGCAGTAGGCAATGCAATAATGCGTCGCATTGCATCCTTTGCTTCAGCATAGCTAAAAGTGAATCCATTAAGCCGATCAGGAACAGTCTCAATGGTTTGGTTACGGATGCCGGCAATAATAGCCGCAATGCTCTGCGCTGTACCGCTCGATGCAGCGGCAACTTCAAAGCCGCGTTTGCGAATTTCAGTTGCGGAAGTTGAAAGTTCTCCGGCGATGTACTTGCGCGCTTCTTCTATTTGTTCTTTTGTCGGTCGGTTCGCTAAGTTAAAACGTTTTGTGATACGTATTGCACCGATTTTTAATGATGCAATATAACGAGCATTTGCTTTCTCACCGATGACATATTCTGTTGAGCCGCCGCCAATATCAAAGATAAGCGCCTTCTTATTGTAAAGAGGTAATGCTTGAAGCACGCCAAGATAGATGAGTCGTCCTTCTTCAAAACCGGAAACAACATCTATCGTAATGCCAAACTCACTTCGTACCTTGCGAATAAAATCATCTTGATTTTCTGCTTCACGTATTGCGCTTGTAGCGATAGCACGAACAGCTTTCACCCCGCGTGCCTCTATCGTTGCCTTAAAGTGACGAAGCGTCTGGAAGCCACGCTTCATGGCATCTTCGGTGAGATACTTCATATCTGCACCGGATTCGCCAAGACGTACCATCTCCTTCTCACTTGCCAATATGCGAAACGAGCCGTTCGGCTTCGTATCAGCAATGACAAGATGAAATGAGTTCGTCCCGAGATCTATAGCGGCAAGTCGCATTATTGTATTTCCTTGAATTCTGCGTCCTTTATCTCTTTGTCTTTAGAGAGTCCATGTCGGTTCTCGTTTCCGCCTGAAGTTCTTCCATGAGTTTGATTATACGGCTTTCTCGCTCCGCGTAATCCTTCTAAGAATGGCTCAACGATACGACGGTATATTACCAACAAGGCAAACGAAATAGAGAGGATAAAAAAGATTGTTCTCATTATTCTTGATCAGTTATAGGCGTAAAGAACGGCTCGCCGGTCGTCAGATATTCTATCGGAGGATGGGGTGACCGATTGATCGCATCCGTCAGTATTTCGAAGTGCGCAGGATTCCCGAGAAAATCGAATTGATCGCAGTTAGCGACGAGCAATCGTGAGTCCCGATAATGAAAGAAGAACGTATTATATGCATTCACCACTTCTTCAAGATACTCTCTTGATATTGCCTGCTCATACGGGCGGCTTCTACGTTTGATATTTCTTTGCAAGAGATTCACGCTTCCTTGTAAATAAACAACAACATCCGGCACCGGTACGGTCCTATCAAGCGCACGCTGAACCTCGTCGTAGAGCTTTAACTCGTCACGGTCGAGATTTACTTCCGCAAATATTCTGTCTTTTTGAAAAAGATAATCGCTAACCACTGACTCAAAAAAGAGATCGTCGTGCATCATTTCTTGTTGTTGGCGGTAACGGGATAGGAGGAAGAAGAGCTGTGTCTGAAATGCAAACTTTTTTCTATCACCGTAGAATGTCTCAAGGAATGGGTTCTCTTCATAACGTTCAAGCACGATACGAGACGAATACCTATCCGCAAGCATACCTGCAAGTGTAGATTTTCCGACACCGATAGGTCCTTCAACAGCAATATACCGTATCTGTTTTCGCGGCATCCTCGTTAGGTACTCCTCCGCAAAAATTTCATCATGAATAACATCTCTTTTCGTTATTTTTTTAGTCAATGAGTTCATTGGCTGATACCATTCGTATCGAATCGGGGTCTAAACCCACCTGCATCAAAAATGTCGCTATTTGTTTCCCGGTTGACGGGTCAACGAGCGAAGGCGCGACCTCGATCAGCGGAATCACTACAAAATTACGACGTAATGCTTCGGGATGCGGAATATCAAGCACTTCGTCGTGGTAGTTGAGGTTATCAAAAAAGAGAATGTCAAAATCTATTTCGCGCTCATGCCACCTCTCCCGTGTCACCCTACCAAGAGAACTCTCCAAGAGCTTTAGCTCTCTGAATAACTCTTTCGGCTCCTCATCGCAAATGATAGCCGCAACAGCATTCAAGAACTCGGGCTGATCGGTAAAGCCGACGGGCTTCGTCAGGTAAATACTACTTTTGGCAAGAACCTGCCACTTTGCATCAAGTGCACCAAATGCTTCTTTGATTCGCACTGAACGCGGCGCGATGTTCGTGCCAATTCCAATATATGCCACATGTTTTGTCATTACCGTGTCATTCTCCGTTCCGATTCTACGTAAGCAAGTTCTGCTTCAACCGGAAGTGTGAATTTCCGAACTCGGACGACCACCTCTTCGATCAGTGGAGAAAGGTTGATAACACTTGAGCAAATATCGGTTGCAAGTGTTTCTATCAAATTATAACTTCTTGAATCTGATATTTTTGTGACCGTATCGAGGATTGCTGTGTAGTCGAGAGTTTCGCGGAGTTCATCGGTGCGTCCTGCCATATCGAAAAGCCGCACGTCCACATCGAACTCGAACGTACTGCCCGTCTTCTTCTCAACCAGATAGACACCGTGATAACCAAAAAGCTTTATCGACTTAATTCGTATCCACATTTTACATCTTTTGATATCGTTTCATCCATGTAGTCTGTCGTTTTGCATACTGACGCGTACCGATAATTATCTTCTCCCGCGCTTCTTCAATTTTCATCGTACCACTCAAAACTTCTGCAAGCTCTGAATACCCTATTGCTCGCATCGCAGGCACATCTGTTGTTACGTCCCTTTTCAAAAGCGAGCGAACTTCATCAAGCCAGCCAGCCGCAAGCATTTCATCTACTCTTAGTTCAATTCGGCGCAGAAGTTCGTCTCTCTCAACAGTAAGGACAGTATAATTCGGTTCATGTTCAAACGGTTCGGGTTTCTCCTGCCGTGCGAGGCCAAGTGGTGTGCCCGTTGCATAATAATGAATGAATGCTCTCTCTAGACGGATTGGGTTGCGTTCACGAGTAACCTGCTCAAAGAGAGCTTTATCAAAGTCACTGAGTTTGGTTAGCATTGCCTCAAAACCAAATGCTTCATACTCATTCGAGTATTTTTCACGAGCACTTGTCAAGAGATCATCATCAACTTCAATAGAAGAAAGTCCAAAGAAGAGTGCATCAATATAAAATCCTGTTCCTCCGACAACTATCGGGGTTTTATTTCGAGAGATAATATCTCTGATAACATCTCTACCCTGTTTTGAATACTCAGCCGCACTGAATCTCTGGCTTGGTTCAAGAATATCTATGAGATGATGCGGTATTTGTTCGCGGATTGCCTTGGATGGTTTTGCTGTACCAATATCAAAACCTTTATAAAGTTGGAATGCATCGGTATTGACGATCTCGACGTTAGAATCTTCCTTCGCTCGTTCAAGTGCAAGTGATGTTTTACCACTTGCCGTCGGACCTGTGATGACCTCGACTTGCATCAGTCCTCGCTCTTCCAGCCTTCTTTGCCAATAAGCGGCACAAAGCGGAATTCAGGCAGTTCCTTTCCTTCAAGTTCACCGTTGTTGTTCGTGATGAGGTACATTTTTTGAACGCTCTTATCACCAACGGGAATAATGATACGCCCTCCATTCGGGTTCAACTGTTTTACCAGTGGTTCCGGTACATCCGGTGCACCTGCCGTTACGAGTATCGCATCAAACGGTGAGTATTCATGCCAACCAAGTGTGCCGTCACCCCCGCGTGAGATGATGTTATGGTAACCAAGTGCTTCAAATCGCTTGCGAGCTTCTTGTAATAATGTAATATGCCGTTCAATCGTATAGACCTGACATCCCATCTCTGCAAGTACTGATGCCTGATAACCGGAGCCGGTACCTATCTCAAGGACTCTATCCCCTTTCTTGAGTTGTAATGCTTGTGTTTGATAAGCGACCGTATATGGTTGTGAGATGGTCTGCTTAGAGCCAATTGGCAATGCCATATCGGAATATGCCTGCGCCATCATGTTCTTCATCAGAAACATCTCACGTGGTAGTTTACCCATCGCTCGCAATACTTCTTTATCAACAATACCGCGTGAGCGCAGAAATGTTAACATCTCCTCACGTTCGTGACTATGATGATTCTGTGTTGTAGAAAGCTTTGTTTTACCGAGTATCACTATCTATCAATTCCTTCTTTTGCTTGTGAAGCGTAATCTTTTGTAGAGCGGACAATGTCTTCGGCCGATTGTTTACCGACAGGTCCAGTAATTGCTTGGGTTATCATTTCTCGAAGTTCATCAGCGCTAAGGTTCATCGAGAGCTTTCCTGATTTCGCAAATGCAAACTCACCTGTTTCTTCCGAAAGTATCAATGATACAACATCCGCTTGTTCCGATATACCAAGCGCGGCGCGGTGGCGCGTGCCAAGCATACGTTCACCCATCGTCTCAACTCCTGATAAAGGCAATGTACATCGAGCTGCCTCTATGTATCTGTCTTTAATGATAACAGCTCCATCATGAAGCGGGCTGCGTTTATTAAAGAGCGAGACCAACAATTCTTTTGAGATATGTGCATGAAGCGGAAGCCCCGTATCAACGAATAGTTTTATATCTGTTGTGCGGATAATAACGATGAGCGCACCTTCATGCCTTGCACGCAATTCCTCGAACGAACGAACAATAGTATCTGCATACTCGCTGACATCTGTGCGTATAAAAAACTTCACGATAGGATTTCTTCCTAAGAACAGAAGAAGGCGGCGAAGTTCGGGTTGAAATAGAACGATCAAAGCGATAACCCAAATATCTGTAAGTGTTTTGAGTATCCATGAGAGCGCCTTCATATCTATCGCTCTGGCAACGAGCGATGCTATGATGACAAGAACAAGCCCTAAGAACACTTGTGCGGCAATAGTCCCCCGCATCGCAACATACAAGCGAAAGAATAAGAAGGTCACAAGCAAAATGTCGATGACATCTAACCAAGTGACACTGACAAATCCTATCTGAAATATTTCCACGCTATTAGCTAGACTACCAGTTCTTTGCCGGAGCCGTTCTTGAAGTTGCGAGACTGCTGTTCAGGCTTGTTCTCATTATTAAACTTCTCGTACGCATCAATTATCTCTCGTACCAGACGGTGACGAACGACATCAGCTTTATTAAAGTACACAAAGTTTATGCCTTCAATTCCACTAAGAACCTG
>JAYUZC010000333.1:0-4034 GCA_043752045.1 Bacteroidota bacterium
GCGATGTGACGGGTAATAAGGGTAGTTTAGATTATTGGGTGGTGAAGCTCACGAGTCTCGGAGTAATTGAGTGGAGTAAGTCTCTTGGAGGAAGTGCAAGCGATCAGGCACATTCAATTCAGCAAACAAAAGATGGCGGCTACGTTTTGGCAGGGAGTACTATGTCCACTGACGGCGATGTAACCGGATTACATGGTGCTTATGATATTTGGATTGTAAAACTTTCAAACATCGGTGATATCGAATGGCAGAAGTCTATTGGTGGAAGTGTGGGGGAGACCGCCGCTTCTATTGAACAGACAACGGACGGTGGCTACATCGTTGCTGGATTTAGTTTTTCTAGGGATGGTGATGTAACTGACAATTATGGTTATAACGATTATTGGGTCGTAAAACTCTCCCCCGAAGGTACAACTGGTGTTGAGTCTGAATCTATAACAACCCACAACATAACCATCTCTCCCAACCCCACAACAACAACCGCAACACTCACGCTCGAAAGCAATAAAGAAGGAATATGCAAAGTACAGATAATTTCTGTAACAGGCGCAACACTTAAGCAATACTCAACTCGTCTTACAATAGGTAAACAGGAGATAGTACTTGCAGACCTTGAATCGCTTCCGTCGGGAATGTATGAAGTGTTAGTAAAGCGTAATGGTTACTTGATGACGCAAACTAAGCTTATCATCGAGTGAGAGGGCATGCCAGCGGCATGCCCCTACGGGATTCAACTTTTTTTACTTCGCTTGTCTCTGTGCTGCTGTTAGGGTATTCCTCAATACCATCGCTATCGTCATAGGACCAACGCTGCCTGGTACTGGGGTGATTGCGCTTGCTTTTTCTTTTACGGAGGTAAAATCTACGTCGCCTGTTAATCTGTAGCCGCTTTTTTTTGTGCTGTCGGGGATGCTATTCATGCCAACGTCTATGACGACTACACCTTTACGAACCATGTCGCCTGTAACAGCATTTGGTACGCCCATTGCGGTGATGAGAATATCTGCTTCTCTGGTAAATTCAGAAAGGCGAGAACCTGCTCCGGTATGCGCAAGTGTTACGACGGCGTTCGCACCCTTTGCTTTTTGAATAAGTAGTGATGCAATAGGTTTACCAACAATGTTCGAACGACCGACAACGACAACATGCTTACCTGATGGGTCTATATTCTCGCGCATCATAAGTTCGATGATGCCTGCCGGAGTGCATGGCGCAAAGTACTCGCCACGACCAATAGAAAGCCGACCAACATTGATCGGATGGAAACCGTCAATATCTTTACGGGGAGCAACTGCCTCGATGACTTTCGCTTCGGAGATATGAGAGGGAAGCGGAAGTTGGCAGAGAATTGCATGAGTAAGTTTGTCTTCGTTGAGCCGTGCAACGGTATCAAGAATTTCCGACTCGCTTACATCGGGGTTAAAACGAAGTGTCTGATGCGAAAACCCCGCTTCTTCGGATGCAATGCCTTTATTGCGAACATAGACCTGACTTGCAGGATTTTCACCAACCAATAGGAACACGATACGCGGCTTGGTACCAGTACGTGCCAAAAACTCCGTAGCTTCGATCTTCACTTCAGCGCGAAGATCAGCCGCATGTTTCTTTCCGTCAATTATCCGTGCTTCAGCCATTCGTATTGCGTTCGTCAGAAAATTCTCGTTTGGTTGGGAATTCGGGATAGAGTATCCGCTCGATAGAAGTTGCAAGTCCTGTTTCGGTATCAACACCGACAACGACGGCCGCAATTTTTACTTCATCAGATGCAAGTTCATACTTGTGCGGCGTAGCAAGCATAAAACGCTTTATTGCAATATCAGAACGAAGCCCGACGCAGCTATCATAAGGACCTGACATACCAACGTCTGTGATATAAGCAGTCCCGCCGGGAAGGATACGTTCGTCTGCGGTTTGTACGTGTGTATGAGTACCGACAACAGCGCACACCTGACCATCCAAGTACCTACTCAATGCCTGCTTCTCTGCGCTTGCTTCGGCGTGGACATCAACAAAAATGATATTTGTTTCCGTACGCAGTTTTTCAATTGCGCGGTCACATGCTTTAAAGGGACAATCAATAGCAGGCAGAAATGTTCTGCCTTGTACATTGATGACACCAATTTTTACGCCCGCTGCTTCAAAGATACCACTTCCGAATCCACCGTTCTCGCGAGGGTAGTTGATAGGGCGGAGAATCCTGCGTTCTTCCCATAGCAGTGGTTTTGCTTCCCACCGATCCCATACATGGTTGCCGGTCGTTATCATCCCTACACCAGCATCAAAAAGCTCGCGGGCATGTTTTTTATTGAGCGATTTGCCATCGTGGATATTTTCACCGTTTGCAATGACGGCATCTATTTTATGTTTCTCGACAAGCCCTTTGGTGAGCTTTGTCACCATCGCAAGTCCGTTCGTGCCGACGATATCGCCTATAAATAATATGTTAATCGTTTTACTCATTAAGAGATGCTTTAACCCGCAATAAAGAGTTTTCTTTCCCTGTCTTTTTTGAGTTCACTCGCAACTGCCGCGAATGAAGGTAATTTCTTTCCTAACAATTTTTGATAAAGTGCATCTCGTGTCTCATTCGAGAATTCATCCTCAACGAACCTCGTCGAGAACTTGCCGCTGCGAAATGTTTTGTTCTCCATCACAAAGTGCGCGAACGGAATGCTCGTCGAAACACCAACGATACGCATCTCCTCAAGTGCTCGCTTCATTCGTACGATTGCTTTGTCTCTATCACTATCCCACACAATAAGTTTTGATAGCAGTGAATCATAAAATCCCGACACTTCAAGTCCGGGGAATAATGCGCTATCATTACGGACGAATGCTCCGCCCGGATGACGAACGTAGGAAACTGTGCCTAAGCTCGGTAAGAAGTCATTCCAAACATCTTCGGCTTGTATGCGTACTTCAATTGAATGTCCTCGCAAGAGAATATCTTTTTGCGAGAAGGGAAGTTTCTTTCCTTCGGCTATTTGGAATTGCTCTCTGACGAGGTCTAATCCCGTTACGTATTCAGTAACAGGATGCTCCACCTGAAGACGTGTATTGACCTCAAGGAAATAGTACTTGCCGTTCTCATCAACGAGGAATTCAACTGTGCCTGCTCCTTCGTACTTTGCTTCTTTGACAAGTGAGATAGCCGCTTCGCCCATCTCTTTGCGCATCTTCTCATCTAATATCACCGACGGTGATTCTTCGATGAGCTTCTGATGGCGTCGCTGAATAGAACACTCACGCTCACCGAGATGAACGGCATTGCCTTTGGAATCCGAGAGAACTTGAAACTCAATATGTCGCGGAGAAGAAATATATTTTTCTACATAGACTCTATCATCGCCGAACGAACTCAACGCTTCACCTTTTGCGCGAGCGAGAGATTCTTCTATCTTATCTTCACTTTCAACGACGCGCATTCCTTTCCCGCCACCGCCTGCGGCAGCTTTCAGGAGTACAGGGTAGCCAACCTTCTTGGCAACTTCGCGAGCTTCGTTCGCATCTTTAAGCGCAACCGTTGTTCCGCCCGGAGTTGGTACGCCAAGTTTTCCAGCGAGGATACGAGCTTTTGTCTTATCACCGAGGAGGTCAATCGCTTCTGGTGATGGACCGATGAACTTGATACCTGCCTTCGTTACTTCTTCGCTAAAGTGTGCATTCTCGGAAAGGAAGCCATAGCCGGGATGAATAGCATCAACCTTTGCTTTTTTTGCGATAGCAAGAACTTGTTCAATATCAAGGTATGATTCTTTTGGGAGATTCCCTTTGAGCGAGTAACGCTCATCTGCTTCTATCGCGAAGAGGGCATTGGCATCATGAGGCGAATGGATAGCAACAGCTTGATAGCCGCACTCATGAGCCGAGCGCACAACGCGCCGCGCAATCTCTGACCTATTCGCAATGAGTATTTTTTTGAAAGCCATTAATTGATCTCTACTACCGTTACTCCTGCTCCGCCTTCATTTGGCTCGCCGTATCTGAACGACTTCACAAGCGGATGCAATTTGAGTGATTGCTGAATTTTCTTT
>JAYUZC010000334.1:0-4003 GCA_043752045.1 Bacteroidota bacterium
GTTGGCTTTTGAGATTGAGGAGTTGAGCTTAATGTGTCGTTCATATTCTTTGCGAAAAAGGGATTCTCCGATGACGAAGAATCCCTTTCGTTACAACTACTAATCGGTACTATTAGTCGAGAGATTCTTCTGAAGGTTGAAATGCGCCGTCAGAACTCGACGAGACTTTTCGTACATTTGTCTTATTTTTACAAACAACGTGCTTTTGGGTTATTGGCACTGCCATGAGGCGTTGCTTTTCGATGAGGTTGCCGCAGATGACACAGATACCATAGGTACCTCTATCAACTCGTTCAACTGCTTCATCAAGTTTCTTGATATAGTCGCTTGTTCGTTGTGCCTGTAAGTATTGTTTCTCACGCTCCATTGCATCCGAACCTTGCTCTGCTGTGTGAAGTGCGAATGACTGGTTCTCACCGTCATACTCGCCTGATGTATCAAGCAACTGTTGGCTGATTATATCAAACTCTTCTTTTGCTTCATCTCGCTGCTCAATAATGAGCTTTTTAAAGACCTCAAGGTCTTTGGCGAGAAAACGAACTTTTGCATTGGCGATAACATCATTATCATTTGCAGAAAGCTTGATAGGCGGGAGAGTTGTCTTTTTCGTAGTTTTCTTTTCTGTCACTTTTGGTTTAGTTGTGGGGGATTTGACCGTTTTTTTCGGATGAACTTTGGCGGGTGCGGCTTTCTTAGCAACTGCCTTCGGGGCAGCCTTCTTTACTGGCTTTGCTGCCTTTTTCGGGGCTGCTTTCTTTACAGGTTTTGCCTTCGATTTTGCCATACACTCCTCCTTAAATTATACTGCGGCGACAAAAAGTTAGCCGCAGTAGGGATAAATTAACGCCTCACAACACGGATAGTGCTGAAATACTTCCGAAAAAGAGGTTATCTTTTCTCGATTTTTACCTTTGCCGTGAGTTCTCCGAGATCAATATCAGTGCCATCACTAATACCTCCGTTGGCACTTATCGAATGTGCCAGTGTTTCCTGTGAAATATAGCTCTCATGCTCTTTTAAGGCATTTGCCAATGCTTCCGGTGCGCCTCCGACTGCTATTGTGATTCGGTCAGTTACCTCGAACCCTGAATCCTTGCGAAGGTTCTGGATGCGATTGACGAACTCTCTGGCAATACCTTCGGATATAAGAGCCGGAGAGAGCGAGGTATCAAGCGCGACAGTTACTCCGCCCTCGCTTGAAACGAGCCAACCCTCAACATCCTCTGCGGTAATATCAACATCAGAGCGGACGATCTTATATGTTGCCTCGCCGACTGGTATTTCGATGAATCCTTGTGAGTCGAATGTCTGAATATCTGTTTCTTTCCAAGCACCTATAGCCGCAGCGACCGTTTTCATGTCTTTACCGAGCTTTGCACCAAGCTCTTTAAAGTTTGCTTTTGCTTTGCGCTTGATAACATCGGAATCGCCGTAGAGGATATACTCTACACGCTTGACGTTCACTTCGTCAATGATGATGTCTTCAACTTTACGCAGTTCTTCGATCTCGCGTCGGTTAGCGCTTGGAATAAGGATTCGCTCAAGCGGCTGACGTACTTTTATTTTCGCACGTTCACGCATCTGGCGTGTAAGCGATGAGATGACCTGCGCCTTTTGCATTCTCGTTTCGAGTGCTACATCAATGACTGCTTCATCTGCTTTCGGATAGACTGCAAGATGAACAGAATCTTCGTTCGTCAATGCTGAATACAAAATATCCGACATGAACGGAGCATACGGAGCAGAGAGCTTCGCTATCGTTACAAGACACTCATAAAGTGTATCGTATGCCGCAGTTTTATCTGCATTCATCTCGCCCTTCCAGAAACGACGGCGTGAGCGACGGATGTACCAATTGGAAAGCTCTTCAGAAACAAACTCTTCTATAGCGCGAGTCGGGCGTGTAAGGTCGTAGTCATCCATCCACTGATTACAACCTTTTACAAGCGAATTCAACTTCGAGAGAATCCATCTATCCATCTCGGAGCGGTCTTTGATAGCGATACCGTCAGCATTTGCCGAACGTGTATATCCATCAATGTTCGCATAGAGCGTAAAGAAGTTATAGGTGTTCGTCAGTGTCCCGAAGAACTTGCGTTCGAGTTCGGCAATATCATTCGGATTAAAGAGCTTTGGCTTCCAGGGTACTGAACCCGAGAGGAAATTCCAACGCACGGCATCTGCGCCGTGAGTACGCAGCAGCTCGAACGGATTAACCGTATTGCCTTTTGACTTTGACATCTTCTGCCCGTTCTTATCAAGCACCATGTCATTGACGATAACATTCTTATATGGCGGCTTGCCGAAAAGAAAAGTATTGATTGCATGAAGCGTATAGAACCAACCGCGTGTCTGGTCAATACCTTCGGAGATATAATCAGCAGGGTATGCCTTCTCGAAAAGCTCCTTGTTCTCGAACGGGTAATGGTATTGCGCAAAGGGCATTCCGCCTGAATCGAACCACACGTCTATCACATCCGGCACTCTTCGTAAATATCCACTTGCAGTTTTGAATGCAAGTCTATCAACGTTCGGTTTGTGCGGGTCGAAGTTCTTCGCATCTTCTTCGGTGAAGAGTTTGCCTGTCGGGTTGCCATTACTATCCAACCATTCTGCACCGACGAGTTCCCCGTAACTACCGACTGCCTTTATCTCTTTGCCGTCTTCGCTTACCCATAGAGGGAATGGTGTACCCCAGAATCTTTCGCGCGAGATACCCCAATCTTTCAACTCTTCAAGCCAGTTACCGAAACGACCATCACGTATCTCGATAGGGTGCCAACCGATAGACTTGTTCGTATCAATAAGCTGCTGCTTAAAACCCTGCACATTGATATACCATGAATCACGCGCATAGTACATGAGCGGTGTGCCGCATCGCCAGCAGAAAGGGTAGGTATGCTCGATAGTCTCTTTGCGATAGAGAAGACCTTTCTTCTTCAACGCATCCATGATTTCGGGATCGGCATCCTTAAAGAATTTCCCTGCAAAATCTGGGATAAGCTCGCTGATCTCGCCTGATGGAGTAACTGATACCACAACAGGAAAGCCATACTTCTGCGCGACACGATAATCATCTTCACCAAATGCAGGTGCTTGATGCACAATGCCTGTACCGTCTTCTGTCGTTACATACGTATCAACGACAATCTTGAAAGCAGTTTCTAATTTCGGAGCAAGCTCTGCGTTGCGAAGTAAGTAATCAAAGAGCGGTTCGTATTTCTCACCTTCGAGGTCTTTGCCTTTTGTTTTACCGACAATCTCCACTTCACCTTCGAGTTTACTGATAAGTGCTTCGGCGAGGATGAGGCGTTCGATCTTGTCTTTGCGAGTATTGATGACCGTTACATAGTCAACATCAGGATGCACGCAAAGCGCGACGTTTGCAAGGAGCGTCCAAGGTGTAGTTGTCCAAGCAAGGAAGTATTCATCTTCAGTAGTATTCTTGCGTTTGAACTTTACAAATACAGATGGGTCTTTTGCGGTGTCGTACCCAAGCGATACTTCATGTGAAGAAAGAGCCGTCTCGCAGCGCGGACAGTACGGCTGTATCTTATGTCCTTTATAGATAAGCTTCTTATCGTGAAATTGCTTGAGTGCCCACCAGAGCGACTCAACATAGTTCGGTGTGCAGGTTATGTAAGGGTCGGACATATCTACCCAGTACGCCATCCGCTCTGTCATCTCACCCCAGCCGCCTTCGCGTGAGATATTTTCATAGACCGATGCGCGGCAAAGCTCATTGAACTTCTCTATCCCGAACTCGATAATATCATGCTTATGCTTAAAGCCTAGCTGCTTCTCGATTGCAAGCTCGACAGGCAAGCCGTGTGTATCCCAACCCGCCTTACGCTCGACGCGGAAGCCCTGCATCGTTTTGTAACGGCAGATCGTATCCTTCAAGGTACGCGAAAGCACATGGTGAATGCCAGGCATGCCATTAACGGTTGGCGGACCTTCATAGAAGGAGAAGATCGTATCAGCCGGACGTTCGGAGACCGAA